>JAADYY010000583.1 GCA_010092805.1 Chloroflexota bacterium
ACCATGCTTTCCTCCACCCGCTAAAGACGGGTGGTTTCCAGCAAGGAGGTTTCGATGAAAGCACTGGTACTTTCTGGAATGGGATTGGGTTTATTGATCGTTGGCTTGATCGCAGGCGGTACGCTGAGTCAGCCGGAAGCAGTTCAAGGGCAAGACACCACCTTCATCGATGAATTGATGGCACTGACCACCGCAGACCCCGCACGCACCGATTACGAGATTCACTTCGCAGATGGCGAGACCTTCAGCGCCTTTGACCAGGTGATCGAGACACTGAACAGCGACCATTTTTGCTATCAGGACCCGATCCTCGATCCGATGAGTCGCGAGCAGACAGGTTACACCCGCATCTGCTACAAATACGACTTGATCACCAGCTTCAGCTACGACGTAGAATAATCCCCACGTGGGAAAATCACGAAGCCCCGACGCGCACATCGGGGCTTCTTTAAGCTGAACCGTTTGCCCGGCCCACTCCTCACGCCGCAGAATGTCACATTCCAGCGCTTGAGCAAAGCCATAGGGCCGCGCCGCGCTGCCACAGCCCCCAAAATGATTGACCCGCCGCACGCGCAGATCATCCCGCGCCTGCTCATCGCGTAGCTGCCGGTAGAGCGGATAGCCGAATCTGGCGCACTGACCATTGACAAGCCAGGGCAAACTGTCTACAATTCTTAATATCAACGTGCGCGGGTGTAGCTCAGTTGGTAGAGCGTTTGCTTCCCAAGCAAAATGTCGTGGGTTCGAGTCCCATCACCCGCTCTCACAACGCTCGGCTTGCAAAAGTCGAGCGTTTCTTTTTGCCTCGCTCACTGTCGCCGCGTGCTGCACGCAGGTCTCGGCTTGACCCGACCTCCGCAGGCGGCTAGAATGCTGGCAGCGTCGTTGTAACAATAACCACACAACGTCAACGGCTTTGATCCGTCATGATCGATGTGTGTACCTGATTTTGGTCGTGAAGGAGCTTAATTGTGAGCGACACAGTGACATTGGAAGTACAGCAGCGCACAATCACCGGTAAGAAAGTGCGTCGGCTGCGCCGTGAAGGATGGGTGCCCGGCATCATTTACGGCACGAAAATTGACCCGATCAACGTGCAAATGCCCTATCGTCCACTCGAGATTGCGTTGATGCAGGCGGGCGGTACGCAATTGATCGACATGAAGGTTGACGGTAAGCGCCACAAGGTGATCACACGCGAAGTGCAGCGCGATGTCATCCTCAAGACGATTCTGCACGTCGATTTCGTCGCTGTCGACGCGTCGTCGGTCATCCGCGTGGAAGTGCCAGTGCAAATTATTGGGGAAAGCCCAGCAGTGCAGACCAACCAAGCGATGCTGGTCGCCGGGGCTTCGATTGTGACGGTTTCGATGGCCGCAGACCAACTCATCGATCAGATCGAAGTGGACATCTCTAATCTGGATGTCGGTGACTCGCTGCAAATCCGTGATCTGGTGGTGCCGGAAGGCGCGGTGGTCGAAAACGAACCCGACCAGCTCATCGTGCTTGTGCAGCAGATCACCGCGCCAGCGGCGGAAGAGGAAACCGAAGGCGAAGGCGAAATTAGCGAGCCGGAACTGGTTGAGCGCCGCCGCGCCGAAGAGGATGGGGAAGACGCATAGTCAGGCTCGCTGGCGTGAACCATCATTGCCAATAACGTACAAGAAAATCCCGCCTGATCATGCGATCAAAGCGGGATTTTTTGTGTGGGCAATCGAATAGCGAGCTGGCGAGCGACCTCAGCCTGCGTGGGCACCGTTTTGCGCGATCATGTCGTCAAGCGCGTCATCGCCGTTGCTGACGACTTCAGAGTCGCCATCCATCACCGCAATCCCGACAATGGCGTCATCATCAGCGAGATGCATCAGCGTGACGCCCATGGTGTTACGCCCTGTCTCGCGAATCTGGTCGATGTGCGTGCGCAGCACCACCCCCGCCCGCGTGATGACCAGGATGTGGTCTTTCGGGTTGATGCAGCACATCGCGACGATGGGGCCGGTGCGTTCGTTGCGCGCGAGCGTGCGCAGCCCCTGACCATAGCGCCCCTGACGACTGTACGTCTCTAATGGGGTGCGTTTCCCGAAGCCATTGCGTGTGACAATGAGCACCTGCGTCGCGCCAGGGCTGGTGACATCCATCCCTGCCACAAAATCACCCTCATTCAAGCGAATCGCGTTGACGCCTGCCGCCTGCCGCCCCATCACGCGCACTTCGTCCTCGCTGAAGCGGATGCTCTGCCCCTGCGTCGTGACCAGCAGCACATCTTGATCGCCGTCGGTGTACTTGGCCCAATTCATGCGGTCGCCCTCTTCAAGGTTCATGGCAATCAAGCCGCTGGGCCGCACCCCCGCGAATTCTTCCAGATTCACCCGCTTGATGCGCCCTTGCTGAGTCGCCAGCACGAAGTAACCTTTCACATCGAACGTCGAGACGGGCACAATAGCCGTGATCCGCTCGTCGGCGGTGAGGGGCAAAATCGAATGGATCATGGTGCCCTTGCTGGCGCGCCCGGCTTCCGGGATGCTGTACGACCGCTCGCTGTAAACCTTGCCCTTGTCGGTGAAGAACAGCAGGGTGTGCAAGCTGTTGGCCGCCAAAATCTCGACGAGGGTGTCTTCTTCTTTGGTCATCATGCCAATGACCCCCTTACCGCCGCGCCGCTGCGCGCGGTAGGCACTCGACGGCACCCGCTTGATATACCCCTTCTGCGTGAGCAGAATGATCACTTCCTCATCGCGGATGAGATCGGCTTCGACAAACTCCGTAGTGATGCCGTGCAGCACCGCAGTCCGCCGCTCATCACCGAACTTCTCGGACAGTGTGTTCACATCCTCACGGATGAGGGCCAGGATTTTCGGCGGCGACGCCAGCAGATCTTCCAAATAGGCGATGCGCGCCTGCACTTCGTTATATTCGTTGTTCAGGCGCTGCTGTTCGAGTGCCGCTAGGCGGCGGAGCTGCATTTCGAGGATGGCGTTGGCTTGCGCTTCGCTGAGGTCGAAGCGGCTCATCAAGTTGGTGCGCGCGACATCGGCATCTTCCGCCGACCGGATCGTCTGGATGATCGCATCGAGGCTGGAAAGTGCCTTGAGCAGCCCTTCGAGGATGTGTGCCCGCGCGCGCCGCTTGCCTAGCTCAAACCGTGAGCGCCGCTCGATCACCTCAAACCGATGCTCAACGTAGATTTGCAGCGCGCGCTTCAGGCTTAGGTTGCGCGGCTCACCGTTGACGAGCGCGAGCATCTGAATGCTGTAGGTGCTCTGAAGCTGCGTGAATTTATAGAGCTGGTTGAGGACTTTGCGCGGCTGCGCCCCCACTTTGAGTTCCACCACCAACCGCATCCCACGCCGATCCGACTCGTCACGCAGATCCGCAATGTGCGCGATGCGATCTTCACGCACCAGCGCTACGATCCGTTCGATGATCGAGATCTTGCTGCACTGGTACGGGATCTCGGTGAACACCAGACGGAAACGACCGTTGTTGGTCTCCTCGATCTCATGCTTGGCCCGCATCACAACACGGCCCTTGCCGGTCGCGTAGGCTTCCTTCAACTCATCGTCAACGACCAACAGCGCGCCCGTCGGGAAATCCGGCCCGGTGACGAACTGCATCAAGTCATCAACCGTCACATCATCGATGGTCGTGTAATTGTCGATCAGATAGGAGATGGCGGCGGCGAGTTCCCGCAAATTGTGGGGGGGGATGTTGGTCGCCATGCCCACCGCGATCCCACTCGCGCCGTTGAGCAGCATGTTCGGCAGCCGCGCGGGCAACACGACCGGCTCTTGCTGCGTACCGTCGTAATTATCGGCGAAATCGACGGTATCCATATCGATATCGACCAGCAGTTCCTCGGCAATCTGCGCCAGACGCGCTTCGGTGTAACGCATGGCCGCCGGGCTGTCGCCGTCCACGCTGCCGAAATTCCCCTGCCCATCGACCAGTGGATAGCGCAGCGAGAACTCTTGCGCCATGCGTGCCATCGCGTCATAGACGGCACCGTCGCCGTGTGGATGGTACTTCCCTAACACCTCGCCGACAATGCGGGCGCTCTTCTTGTACGCCGCGTTGGAGCGGATGCCCATGTCGTACATCGCGTAGAGAATACGCCGATGTACTGGCTTCAAGCCGTCGCGGGCATCCGGCAGAGCACGCGCCACGATCACGCTCATGGCGTAATCGAGATAACTGCCGCGCATCTCCTCGTTAATATTGACAGGACGAACCGATCCAATATAGTCCATCGGCGTCGCGCAAGGCACGGCCTAAAGCTTAAGCCGCCACAGCGCCTGCTCCTTTCAACACGCTATCATCTTCACGTCAGTTGCTTCTGTGGAGAGATCGTCTAGGCCCAGCTTGAACGCACACCCAGGCGAAAAACCGCCCACACCCCAGGTGCCTCTGTTTTGGCAGAGAGACTCGAAATGTCATGCGCTCAGTCATCAACGCTGGTTAAGTGTAGACAGTAGCTACCTAGACAAGTGTATTTATTATACATTAATTTGGCCCAAAAAGCGAGCGGTTTGGCGCGCTTGTCTCATTGATAGAGCGGGGCTATAGCGATAGAGCGGGGCTATAGCGATAGAGCGGCGGGTTGGGAGGGAGATTGGGAAAGGGATTGGTGCTTCGTCACGCTTGCCGTACACGAACGCCCCCACCCACTGCTGATGAAGCCGAATCGCGTTACAATCAGGGGCGCTTCCAACCGAACCGCGTAGGATTTACGGGCGACTGCTCTGGGGTGAAAGTAACCATGCGGATACCGCGACTTGTGCTTACTGCGCTGCTGATCGCTGTGTTGGTGCTCGTCATCGGAGCGTTGATCGTGTTTGTGGATACGACTCAGAGTCCGCTGCCACAGACCAGCGGGGTTGCCGAGGTGCCGGGGTTACGCGCTCAGGTAGAGATCTTACGCGACGCGCGCGGCGTGCCGCATATCTACGCCAGCAACACCCATGATCTGTTCTATGCGCAGGGGTATGTGCAGGCCCAAGATCGTTGGTGGCAGATGGAACGGATGCTGTTGGTCAATCGATTTGATTGTGTTTTGGCCCTCATCCCCCTGCCCCTGCTCCCGAACGCTGACGCTG
>JAADYY010000584.1 GCA_010092805.1 Chloroflexota bacterium
GCCATCGAGACGCTGGAAGGCATCCGCCAGATCAAAACGCAGATCCCCGGTGTGATGACGGCGCTAGGCATCAGCAACGTGAGCTTTGGCGTGACCCCGGCGGCCCGCGGCGTGCTCAACAGCGTGTTTCTGTTTCACGCGGTACAGGCCGGGCTGGATATGGCGATTGTCAACCCGGCGCACATCACGCCTTACGCCGAAATCCCGGAGGAGCAGCGCAAGCTCGCCGACGACCTGATCTTCAACACCGATCCCGATGCTCTGCCGCGCTTCATTCAATATTTCACCGAAAACGACATCGAAGTCGGCGGCGCGTCAGCGGTCGATCCGACGGCGGACATGACCGCAGAAGAAGCCATCCACTGGCAGATCGTTCACCGCAAGAAGGATGGCGTCGAAGCGCTGGTCGATGCCTGCCTCACGCAGCAGGATGCGGTGGGGGTGCTCAACAATGTGCTGCTGCCCGCCATGAAAGAGGTCGGCGATAAGTTCGGCGCGGGCGAGCTGATCCTGCCGTTTGTGCTGCAAAGCGCCGAGGTGATGAAGAAGACGGTCGCTTACCTGGAACAGTTCATGGAAAAGGTCGAAGGCACGTCGAAGGGGACGGTCGTGCTGGCGACGGTTTACGGCGATGTGCATGACATCGGCAAGAACCTCGTCAAGACGATCCTCAGCAACAACGGCTACACCGTCCATGACCTGGGCAAGCAGGTGCCCGTCAACACGATCATCGAGGCGGCGCAGCAGCACGACGCCGACGCGATTGGTCTGAGCGCACTGCTGGTGAGCACGTCCAAGCAGATGCCGCTGGTCGTCAACGAATTGGCGCGGCGCGGCCTCAGTTACCCGGTGCTGGTGGGCGGCGCAGCGATCAACCGCAAGTTTGGGCGGCGGATTCTGTTCCTGGAAGACACCGATCAGCCGTATGAGCCGGGCGTGTTCTACTGTAAGGACGCCTTCGAGGGCCTGGCGGTGGTCGATCAGTTGATCGACGCGGACAAGCGCGCCGCGCTGGTCGAGCAGACGCAGGCCGAAGCCTTCACCGAAATGAACAAGCCCGCGCCTGTGCGCCGGGCGCGGGTGCTCAACGGCGCACGGACGGTCAAGCCAGCCCCGCGCATCCCGACGCCGCCGTTCTGGGGCGCGAAGACGATCCACGCCATGCCGCTGGAGATCGTGCTCAAGTATCTGCACAAGCCGGAGCTGTATCGGCTGTCGTGGGGCGCGAGCAATACGCATGGCGACGCCTGGACGCAGCTCGAAGCCGAGTTCGAGGCGCGGTTGGCGCGCATGACCCGCGACGCGCTGCGCGAGGGGACGCTCAAGCCGCAGGGGGTGTACGGTTTCTTTCCGGTCAACAGCGACGGCGACGACCTGATCGTCTGGGATCATGCGCCGTTCAGCGCTGCGAACGGCGATCTCGCGGATGTCGAGCGGCGTGAGGTGGCGCGCTTCGCCTTCCCGCGCCAGCCGTTCGGCGAGCACCTGTGCATCAGCGATTACTTCGCGCCAGTCGATGCGGGGGCCGTCGATGTGGCGACGCTGCAAGTTGTGACGGTCGGCGAGGTGGCGACCGAGGCGTTTGATCGGCTGCAAGCGGCGCACGCCTACAGCGAAGCCTACTTCTTTCATGGGTTGGCGGTGCAGGCCGCCGAAGCCGCCGCCAATTACGTCACCGAGACGCTGGTCAAGCCGCCGCTCAACATCCCCACCGATCAGGCGACGGGGACGGGCAAGCGCTACAGTTGGGGTTACCCGGCCTGCCCAGATTTGCAGGATCACGAGACGGTGATCAAGCTGCTGCCGACGGCGGTCGCTGAGCTAGGCTTGCAACTCACCGAGTCGTATCAGTGGGTGCCGGAGCAGAGCACCGCCGCGATCTTTGTGCATCACCCAGACGCGAAGTATTACAGCGTCGGCGTGGATCGCGTGCAGCAGATCGAGGAAGCATAAATGGCACGGCTCAATTCAGACGAGCGCCGCCCGCGCAGTGTGTTCGCAGGCGTGCTGCGCATTACTGTCATTGTGATCGTGCTGTCGGTGGGGTTGTATCTGTTTTTGCAGAATCGCTATGAAAATGAACTGGCCGCCTGCCAGACCCGCACGCTGCTCAACGAGCCGGTGTACCCCGGCGCGACGGAGGTCAACCGCGAGACCTACATGCTGACCAGCCCGTTCGGCATTGTCGAGACGTGGATCGAGCTGGCTTCGCCTGACGCCCCGGAAACCGTGCGGGCCTGGTATCAGGACACCATCCCGCCACTGACACCGGAAGCGATCATCGACCCCAGCCTCATCCCGGCGGATCGCTGGGCGGGCGAATGGGATGTGCAGGCAGGGGCGGGCAGCGGCGCGCAGATCGTGCTGATCTCGCGCTGCCCATGACCTGAGCACGAACGCGCAACGAGACTCAACGAGAACCAAAGAGATTCAATGAACGACACAACGCAAGGAACGACGCCGGAGTCACCGCAAAGATCACCACAAAGATCGCCATCAGGATCGATGCCAGACCGCCCGATGCCGAAGCGCCGCCGCGATTGGCGTGGGCCGATTGGCTGCGTGGTCGTGATCGGCGGGATCGCGGCTTGCCTGGGAATCGCGTCGTTCAGCCTCGACGCGATCTGCCGGGCCGGGCTGAGTCAGCGGCTGCCGAACTACCCGGACGCCGAGGTGGTTTCCCAACTGGGATCGTTTGGCATGGGCACAACGGTGATCGTGCTGGCATCGGACGACGAGCCGGATGTGGTGCGCGCCTGGTACGGCAACATCACCGGGGAGTATGCCCGCGAGTCGATTGGCAGCACCGATCCGGTCGTGCAAGCCAGTCGCTCGCTGACGCGGGCCGATTGGGATGTGACCGCATCCGAAGACGGCAGCGGTTCGCAGATCATTCTGTTTGGCACGTGCGTCAATTGATGGGTTGCCCTCACCCCAAACCCTTCGCCCAACCGAGCCTATGACTCTAGGAGAGGGGCTTCACGAGCGTTGTTCTCCCCTGCTTCCGGCGTCAGCGTTCGGGGGATCTGGGGCCGGGGGATGAGGGACGATGTGCACGAAAACAACACGAGCTGGTATAGCTGAGATTTGAGGAAGCGCACTCATGGCGAAGCTGCCATTTAAAGAACGCATCGGGA
>JAADYY010000585.1 GCA_010092805.1 Chloroflexota bacterium
TCACGGCGGCGAGGGCGGTGGTCAGTTGCTGGGCGGGTGCATGGTGTCAGGCGGTTCACAGCTTTGCGCACAAATGTCCAAGCTAACCTGTAAGCCGCCTTCTGTGACTGGGCCGCAGCCCAGCCGGTGATCATCTCTCTAGCCGCGTGATTACTCGCGCGGTCAAGCAGCACACCCGGCGCTTTTTGCGGAGCGGGTCACTCCAATGCGCCTGCTTGGCCTTGCTCCCGGTGGGGTTTACCTAGCCGCCGACATCGCTGCCCGCGCTGGTGGTCTCTTACACCACCCTTTCACCCTCACCCCAGACGCCGCACGCGCCGCCTGGGGCAATCTGCTCTCTGTTGCACTTGCCGTCGGGTTGCCCCGCCTGGCCGTTAGCCAGCACCGTACCCTGTGGAGGGCGGACTTTCCTCAGCTCGGCACGCCGAACCGCGATCACCCGGTCAGCTTGGACATTCACCGATTATAACCCTTCATGACCTTATATTACAGATCGAATAAACAACAGATCGAGCGGCGGTGGGCGAGCGTGGGTTGCCAGCGCCCCATGCGCCGATTACAATGCCTTTTGCGCCGTGATCGTTGCCGACCCGGCGTAAATCGATTCGATAATCGAGGTCAAATCGATGGCGACACTCGTGAGCACCAACCCGACGCGCTGGCAGCGGTTGCTGGGCGTCTGGCACAATTACTTTCTCCCCGGCGATGTGACCACGCTGTTCATGGCGTTGGTGGTGGTGCTGCTGCCGGTCTTCTCGTTGAGCGCGGCGGGCTGGGATGTGCAAATGGAGACGCTGGTGCCGGTCGCGCTGCTGAGCGTGGTGCTGGGCTTTGTGCTGGCGCGCAGCCAATACAGCGAACTCTTCGGCCTGCTCATCAGCACCATTTACGGCGGCTGTGCCATCCTGCTGATCGCGGCGCTGCGCCACCCCGACGGGATTGGCGCGGGGATTTATAATGTGTTCTCCAGCCTGTTCCTGTGGTTAGAAGCTGCTCTTGGCGATGGCCTCAACCAAGATCCGCTGGTGTTCACGCTGTTGATCTCCGGGTTGTTCTGGCTGCTGGGGCACAACCTGGCGTGGCACCTCTTCCGCATCGACCGGGTGTGGCGGGCGCTGCTGCCGATTGCGCTGGTGCTGATCACCAACAGCGTTTACTACACCGGTGCGGCCAACCTCGACATCTACTTGATCGCGTTCACGTTCTTGGCGCTGCTGCTGATCATTCGTTCGAACCTGGACGCCCGCGAATGGGATTGGTATGTCAACGGCATCCGCATTCCGCGCCGCTTGCGCCGCCACTTTTACCGTATCGGCGGGCTGTTGGCGCTGATCGTGCTGCTGGTCGCCTGGACGATCCCCATGAACGACATTCAGGATCGGCTCAACCGCTTTCAGGAATTCCTCCAATCCGATCCGCTGGTCGAACTGAGCGAATTGTGGAACCGGCTGATCTTCTCGCCGGAGACGCGCGGGCCGACCACCTCCGACTATTACGGCGGCGACTCGCTGCAACTCAGCGGCGCGATCCGGTTGGGCGATGAGGTCGTCTTCCTCGTCGATGCCCCGCCAGAGCGCCGCTACTACTGGCGGTCACGGGTGTTCACCAACTACAACAGCGGTCAGGGGAGCTGGACCTCCTCGGCGACGCATGTCCTGCGCGATCCACAGCCGCCGCTAGAGATCGCACAGGAGCCGCTGGTGCCGGGGGCGCGCGTGGCCGTTGAGCAGCAGTTCACCATGGGGCTAAACGCCTCGCGGTTGGTGTACACCGCGCCGCAGCCGCTGCGCGTCGAGTTGGCGACGCGGGCCAACCTCAGCTACGCCGACATCGACGACCCGGCCAGCCCGATGTTTGTTTCGGTGGTGCGCCCGATGGAAGTGTTGTATGAGGGCGATACCTACGATGCCGTCAGTTGGATGTCGGCGGCCACGGCGCAGCAACTCCGCGCGGCGGGCACCAACTACCCGCAGTGGGTGCGCGATACCTACCGGCAAATCTACCCGACGCCGCTGCGCGTGTTGCAGTTGGCACAACAGATCGTGCGCGATGCCGGGGCGGCCACGCCGTATGATCAGGCGGTGGCGGTGGAAAGCTGGCTGCGGACGAACATCGAGTACAACGAGGTCATCCCGTCGCCGCCCATGGGGCAAGACCCGGTCGAATGGTTCTTGTTCGACCTGCGGCAGGGATATTGCAATTACTATGCCTCGGCGATGGTGCTGATGCTGCGCAGCCTCGACATCCCGGCACGGATGGCCGCAGGCTTCGCGCAGGGCGAATGGAACGCTGCCGAAAACGCCTTTGTCGTCCGCGAGCGCGACGCGCACACCTGGGTTGAGGTCTATTTCCCCGGCTACGGCTGGGTCGAGTTCGAGCCGACCGCCGCCCAAGCACCGATCAACCGGGGCGACCAGCCGATCCCGGTGGCGCAGCAGCCCCCGACGCAGCCGCCGCCCACACCCACACCGCTCCCGACGCTCACGCCGACGCCCTCGCCCTCGCCGACACCGGAACCGCCGCCGGATAACCCGACCGACGAAGCTGTGACCGAACCGCAGGCCGAACCGCCAACCGTCACGCCGACATTCACGCCGTCGCCCACCGCTACCCCGGTGATCGTCCCGACACAGCCGCCGCCCATCCGCCCGGAACCGCGCGATCCGTTCGCGTTCATCCTCCCGGCGCTGGGCATGGCGCTGGTAGGCGTGTTCCTGATCGTGCTGCTGCTGGTGGCGCTGCTGTTCATCTACTGGTGGTGGGAATGGCGCGGGATGCGGACCCTCAGCCCAATCTCACGGGCTTACGCACGGCTTGAGCGTTATCTCGGCTTGATCGGCTTGCGGATGGCGTCTGTCCACACGCCGGATGAGCGCCGCGACCGCATTGTGCGGGAACTGCCCGTGGCGGATCGGCCTGTCACCGCGATCACTGGGCTGTACACCAACGAACGCTACGGCCCGCCGCGCCCGCTGCGACACAAGCGCGCCGAACGCGCCTGGTCAGACGCGCGGCTGACCATTCTGGGGCGCTTCCTGCGCCGCACGCTGATGCCCTGGCGTCGGCGGCGCGGCACAACCCAATAACCCGCGCTGATCTGGGGGGAGGTGCGTTGACTCCCCCCGGCACATTTTGATGAGGATCATTGGCGGATGACATCGACATTTATTCTCGCTTCAGGATCGCCGCGCCGCCGCGAACTCTTGGCCTCGCTGGGCATCGACTTCACGATCATGAAACCGGACATCAACGAAGATCAGCATCCCGGCGAGAACCCGTATGACCACGTGCGCCGCCTCAGCGTCGAAAAGGCCGCAGCCGTCGCCGCACGGCTCGACAGCGCCGATACACCGGGCGCGGTGATTCTGGCGGCGGATACCGTTGTGATCCTCTCGGCTGACACCATCGGCGTGATCGACGGCGACGACGGCACGATCCTCGGCAAGCCCACCGACGCAGATGAGGCGCGCGCGATGCTGCGGCGGTTGCGTGAACAGAAACATCATCAGGTCTGCACCGCCATCACACTGATCAAGCGCGCCGACGACCAGCAAACCCAGCTCACGCGGCTGACGCACACACGAGTCACGCTGCGCGCCTACACCGACGCCGAGATCGAGGCATACATCGAATCAGGCGACCCGTTCGATAAAGCCGGCAGCTACTCGATTCAGCACGA
>JAADYY010000586.1 GCA_010092805.1 Chloroflexota bacterium
AGGTTGATGGCCGTCTGCATCACGCCGTAAGTTTCCATATACCCAATCGCGATGCCCAGGCTGGAGTTCTTCGCCAAATTCAGGTACTGGTTGCCCAGCGGCGGGATGATCACGCGCAGCGCCTGCGGCAGAATCACGAGTTGGAGCATCTGCGTGTTGCGCAAACCGAGCGCCCGCGCCGCCTCGATTTGCCCGCGCGGCACCGCCATGATCCCGGCGCGCACCACTTCCGCGATAAACGACGCGGTGTACACGACCAGCGCCAGCAGCAGCGCCACAAAGAACTGCGACAGCGTCACGCCGGGGGCGAAGCGCAGCCCGCGCTGCTCCGGCAGCAGCACATTGATCGGCGCTTCGCTGTAGAGCAGTTCGTCGGCGCGCGTGAGCAGTTCATTCTCACGCGCCTCGTCGAGCGGCAGCAGGACGACCGCGCCGTCCTGCTCAACAGGCACAGTGGCCGGGTTGGGCACCAGCGCCACGATCAACCAGCCCAGCAGCGCAAACCCCAGCAGCGTCAGCAGCGCGTAGCGCCAGCGCGGGTGCGGCTGCCCCGTCTGCTGCGTGAGGCGGCGCAGGTACAGCCAGACCATCACCGCCACCACCACGCCGATCACCACGAACACCAGCCACAACCCAAAGCGCGCCGTCGCCAGCACTTCCGGGTACACCAGCCCGCGATTACTCAGGATCACGATAGGCTGCAACTCAATGATCAGCAGCCCATCCGGCACGATCCCGAAGTAGAACAGCAGCGCCCCGATCAACTGCCCGGTGAGCGCCCCCAGCGCCGCCGCGCGGGCGTTCCGCGCCACCTGCGTCAAGATCAGCAGCACAACGGCGTTGGCCAGCAGATAAACCCACAGGCGCGGGTCACCCAGCGCAGCGCTGCCATACAGCCCCGCGCCGATAGCTGGGTGATTATTCAGCAGCCAGAACCCGATCTCGATGGCGCTGGCCGCCGCCAGCGCCCCCGGCACAAGCAGCGCCCGCCACGCATGGCGTTCCGGCGGCACCCGCCGCACCGTGAGCCAGACGATCACCGCAGCAAGCGCATACAGGATCAGCCGCAGCGGGATTCCGGTCAGCCCACTCTGCGGAAACGTCAGCGCATCCCGCACCGAGGGCAGCGCCAGCACCACCACGAAGTACGCAAAGAAGATCTGCACCAGCAGCGGCGTATTGCGGAGCACCTCGACGATCAAACGGCTGATGCTGCGCACCAGCCAATTGCTACTCAGCAGGAAGATGCCCAGCAGCACGCCGAGAATCGTCGCACCAACCAACCCCGCGCTGACCACGCTCAGCGTTGCGCGCACACCCACCAAATAGGCGGCGAAGTAACTGTCGTCCGGCGTGTAGTTCTCCGCCCCGCCGATGTCGAACCCGGCGCGGTTGTTCAGGAAGGCGAAATTTGGCGAGATGTTGTTGGCTTCCAGCGACCCGGTGATCTGGCTGAACAGTTGGGTTACGGCCACCACCACCAGCACCAGAAACACAATCTGGCCGATCCACTGGAGCACCACCTCATTGCGCAGGAAGGCAGCAATCGACCCGGTGTAAGTGCGGATAGCTTGCGGGGGTTCGCTCCGGCTCATGGCGATCTCAGACAACTATAGAGTGACGGGCAAAATACTACAACGCACTGCGCCGCGCCGCAGCGGGCGGCGGCCCGGCCACGGCGCGTTTATACCACAGACGCGCTCAGTGCCGGGTTAGAATTCCCCCAGCCCGGCGCGCGTCTCGTCTCGTGTGTGCAGGGTGTGCTTAACGGAACGGCGGCGAATACAGCAGGCCGCCCTCTGTCCAGAGGGCGTTGAGGCCGCGCTCCAGCCCGAAGATTGTGTCCGGCCCCAGGTGACGGTCGAAGACCTCGCCGTAGTTGCCCACCTGCGAGATCACCTCAACCATGAAGTCATTGGGGATGCCCAGCAGCGACCCCGCCGCGACATCGCCGATGCCCAGGAAGCGCTGGATGTTCGGGTTGCTGCTGTCCAGGAAGTCTTCGATGTTTTCGCTGGTGATGCCGAATTCCTCGGCCTGGATCATGCCGAAGGCCACCCAGCGCAGGATGTCGGCAAACTGCGGGTCGCCCTGCGGCGACAGCGGCGTCAGCGGTTCCTTGCTGAGCACAATATCCAAAATCTGCAGTTCGCCCGGCGACGGGAAGATCGCGCGGCGCGAGATCAAGCCGCTGAGGTCGGTGGTCACGGCATCGCAGCCGCCTTCCGTGAACGACGCCATCACCAGGTCGAAGTTTTCGAACGTCACCAGGTCGAAATCCAGCCCGCGCACGGTCATCGCGTCGGTGATGTTGAGTTCGGTCGTGGTGCCCTGGTTGCTGCAAATCACGCCGCCTTCCAGGTCTTCCAGCGTCTCAATGCCGGTTTCGGCGAACACCATCACGCCCTGGCCATCATAAAAGGTCACCGGGCCATAGGTCACGCCCCACAGCGTGTCGCGGCTGAGGGTGAACGTGGTGTTGCGCGCCATCATATCCACCTCGCCAGTTTGCAGCACCGTCTGGCGCTCAGCGGCGGTGGTGGGGCGGAAGCTGACCGCCGAGGCATCACCCAGAATCGCCGCAGCGACGGCCCGGCAGAAATCGGCGTCGAACCCTTCGATCTCGCCCGCGTCATTCGGGAAGCCAAAGCCCGGCAGCACATCATTGACAGCGCAGAGCACCTCACCGCGGTCGATGATACGCTGCGTGATTTCGCCGCGCACCACATCGCTGCCATCCTGCGCCACCACAACCCCCGCGACCAGCGCCAGCATG
>JAADYY010000103.1 GCA_010092805.1 Chloroflexota bacterium
ACGGCAGCCGCCGCTTTGCGGCTAGGCGAGGGACTTCAAAAGCCGTTTTCTCCCCTGCTCCCAGCGTCAGCGGTCGCCGGTGGCTTTGGGAGCAGGGGCCGGGGGATGCGGGCCAAAACACAAGCAAATCGATTGACCAACAGCATCTGAAGGACAGCGGCTCATGGCAACCGATCTAGAGGCGCAGATCGCCGCCCTGCGCGCCGACATCGCCGCGCGCGAGGCCCGCAGCGCCCGGCTGCGCGCCGAAATCAACGAGATGACGCAAGAGCGGCAGGCGTTCCTGAACGCCTACGACCGCGTCGTCGGCCCCATCGACAAGAAAGTCGCTGCCCTGCGCGAAGTGATCGACGACCTGCGCGAACAGCGCCGCCGCCAGTCCATCGGTGATCCCGATGTGTACCAGCCGGAATGGACGCCGCCGGATGGTTATGTCCCGGTGGAAGAGCAGTACCGCCGCCTGTGGGGATCGCCGGGGGTGTATGCTGCCGCCGACACCTTCACGGGCTACAGCACTGGCGATCCGCTGGCGGACGCCGCCGAACCGGAAGACCCCGGCGTGCTGCTCAAGCGGCTGTGGCGCGCGCTGGCCCGCCGCTTTCACCCGGATCTGGCGCGTGACGATGCCGAGCGCGACCGCCGCACCGAAGTGATGATCCGCATCAATCAGGCGTATGAGGCCGGCGACCTGGCGACGCTGCAAGCGCTCAGCGAGAACGACTATGCCGACAGCGATACCCCGCTGGCCGTGCTGACGCTGCGCGGGCTGCGTGCCCAAGTCGAGGCGCTGGAAGCCGAGCACGATCAACTGGAAGCCGAACGCGACGCGCTCTTCTACGACGACATGATGCAAATGCAGATCGAGGCGAAGCTGCTGCGGGTGCGCGGGCGCGATTTGCTGCGGGAACTGGCGCAGCAGCGCAACGCCGAATTCTACGAATTGCTGCGCGAACTCGACGCCCTGCGCGCCAGCTAACCCAGATCCGCCGGATCGGCGGTGTCGGTTGGCACGGCCTTCAGTGCCTGGAGCGCGGCGCTGAACTCCGCCACCACCTCATGCACATCGTAACGATCCGGCACGAGATCCAACACTTCCAGCGCCAGTTCGAGCCACAAAATCACACTGTCGCGCGGCGGTGCGCCGAACACCGCATCGATGCGCCCGTCGAGATCCGCTGGCTGCGTCACGAACGTCCGTGCGACGGACTGCGTCCATTTGCGCTGCGGCTCCCAGCGGCGGTAGACGGCGTAGATCAGCCGCAGCAGCGCATCGACATCGGCGCTGAGATGTTCGACGAGCAACAGCCGCTCGTGATTTTCGGCCAGCTTGATCGCTCGGTTGATGCGCCCCCGCCCGGCCCACAGCCCCACCGCCAACTCAACGAGCGCGGCCTGCAATGGGTCGGCGTATTTGCCCAGCATGTTCTGCCAGCGCGCCAGATTGCCATTGCTGCGCAGCGGGATCGCGCTGGCGACGATGTCGGCCAGCGCCAACGCCTTGCGGTTCGTGATCGTCCCGGCGCGCAGCACGCTCAACCGATCTTCGAGCGCGCGGAAGGTCTGCCAGCCGACCTCGACGGGGATGTCGATGGCGACGCCGCCGATCCAGTACGACTCGTCCGGGCGCGGCTGATCGTAGACGATGATGTCCGTCAGCCCGGCGTCTTCCAGCCACTCGACGCGCGCTTCGACGGGCGGCAGTTCGCTGTCCCACAGGTTCAGCTCCAAGTCGGAGTGGTCGTCGGCCAGCCCGCGCGCCGTCGAGCCGGTGATCGCCAGTTCACGACCGAGTTTCAGCGGGCACGTTTCGGCCAGCGCCAGCGCCACATCAAAGCGCTGCCGACTCGCTTCGGTGGCGGCGGCGGGCAGCACAGGTTCCGGGAGCGATGACGATGATGAATCGCTCATACTTGGTCGCATTCACAGTTGTAGGTCGCCGGGTCGGCACCTTCGGGCAGCCGCTCGCCGCACTTGCACACATAGCCGATCAAGCGCGCCGGGTTGCCGACCACCAGCCCGTAATCGGGCACATCTTTGGGCACCACCGCGCCCGAACCGACCATCGCCCACTGCCCAATCGTCACACCGCAGACGATCACGCTGTTAGCGCCCAAACTCGCGCCGCTGCGCACGCGCGTATAGCTGATCGTCCAGTCGTCGCCGCCTTTCAGCGATCCGTCCGGGTTGACGGCGCGCGGGATCTTGTCGTTGGTGAACACGACGTGCGGCCCCACAAACACGCCGTCCTCAATGGTCACGCCGTCATAAATCGAGACGTAATTCTGCACCTTCACACGGTCGCCCAGCACCACATGCGCATCGACAAACACGCCGCGCCCGATCACGCACTCGCTGCCGATCTGTGCTTGATTGCGCACCTGCACCAGGTGCCAGATTTTCGTATCCGCGCCGATCTGCGCGTCGTCGGCCACATCCGCCGACGGATGGATGAACGTCGCCATCACTTGATCCTTTGTGTCTCGTTGTGTCTGTGCTCGTAGCAATGATCGATGATTCGTCACATTTCATCATAACCGATCTCATCATAACCGAAGGTGCAGCGCGAATGTAGGGGGGCATTCGGAAATGGGGGCGAATGGAGCCGTTGACTTTTTGGCCCTCATCCCCCGGCCCCCCGCTCCCAGCGCCGTAGGCCCGGTCGCCGGTGGCTTCTAGAGCGGGGTTGGGGTGAGGGCCGCGTGCCTCGCTTGCCCCAGAATCCGAATGCGGCCCGGACTGAAGTCGGCTCGACGGGCAAAGCTTAATGATTTAAAATTAACAAATATAGGTACCATTATCTCTAGCAAGTTTCTCTGGTAAATTTCTACGGAGCTTAAATCTCGATGAACATCTGTGTTTACTGCGCGTCGAGCCGAACCATTGCGCCGCATTACTTTGATCTGGCGGCGGCGGTCGGCGCACACATCGCCAAACGCGGCGACACGTTGATCTACGGCGGCGCGAGCATTGGCTTGATGGGCGCGCTGGCGCGGGCGGTGCAAGCGGATGGTGGGCACGTCGTCGGCGTGATCCCGGAGCGGTTGGTCAGCTTCGAGATCGCCAATCACGACGCCGACGAACTGATCATCACGGCGGACATGCGCACGCGCAAAGCCACGATGGAAGATCGGGCGGATGCATTTCTGGCGCTGCCCGGCGGCCTGGGCACGCTTGAGGAGATCTTCGAGATCATGACGCTGCGGCAGTTGGGGATGCTGGCGAAGCCGCTGGTGCTGCTCAACGCCGAGGGCTTCTACGATCCGCTGCTGCGCTATCTCGCCGACCTCATGAGCGCCGGGTTTGTGCGCGCCAGCTACGCCGAGTCGTTCCACGTCGCCGCGACTCTTGCCGACGCCTTCGCCCACATCGATCACGCTGCGCCTGTCGGCTAAGCGCAGGCTGGCTGGCGCGCACCGCCATGCATTTCGCAATTGGCACTACTGGGATCTAGACCGCGTGCATACAATGGGTGGGGTATCAATCAATGGATCCCCTCACATCTATCACCATGCAAAGGGCGGCCCCAGTGGATCGACGACGGCTCCTCCCCATTCTGCTCATTGTGTTTGTCAACTTTTTCGGCGCGACCATCGTGCTGCCCAGCATCCCGCTGTACGCCAAGCGTGAATTCGGCGCGTCGCCAGAGGTCATCTCGCTGATCCTGGCGGCGTTTTTCATCGCGCAGTTCCTCGCCTCCCCCTGGATCGGGCGGCTCTCTGATCGTTATGGGCGCGTGCCCGTGCTGGTGATCAGCCAGTTCGGGACGTTTCTCAGCTTTGTGCTGATGGCGGCGGCGGGGTCGGTGACGCTGCTGTTCATCGCCCGCGTGCTCGACGGCATCACGGGCGGCAACATCATCGTCGCGCAAGCCTACGTCACCGATGTGACCCCGCGCGAGAAACGGACTCAGGCGCTGGGGTTGGTGTTCGCGGCGTTTGGGTTGGGCTTCATTCTGGGGCCAGCGCTCGGCGGCATCCTGGCGGCCACCTTCGGCGACCGCGCGCCTTTCTACGTGGGGGCCATCGTCGCGCTGATCACGGTGTTCATCACGTATTTCACGCTCGACGAATCGCTGACCGCCGAAGAACGCATGGCCCGCCGCGAACGGGCGGCCAGCGTCCACCTGGGCCTGCGCGACATCTTCGCCATCACGCCGCTGGTCCTCATCCTGATCATCGCGTTCGCTACGCAGTTCAGCGTCGCGCTGCTGCAAGCGACCATCGCGCTGTTCGGCGAGGCGGTGATCTTCGCGGGCTACGACGAGAGCACCGTTAGCCTGGGCGTCGGCTTGCTGCTGACCAGCATCGGCGTCGGCCAGGTGATCACGCAGACGCTGCTGCTGCGGCCCGCCATCGCCCGTTTCGGCGAGCGGCGGCTGGTCGTGATGGGCGCGGTGCTGCGCGCCGTCGCGTTGTATTCGTTGCTGGTGATCACCTCACCCTGGCTGATCGGGTCGTTCTCGCTGCTGGCGCTGGCGATTGCTGGCGGCGTGATGCTGCCCTCGCTGCAATCGACGGCGACCACCACTGTCTCGGAGGATGTGAGCGGCAGCGTGTTGGGCGTGTTTCAATCGGCGGCCAGCCTGGGGATCATCATCGGCACCTCAATCGGCGGCCAACTCTTTGCCATCGCGCCAACGCTGCCCTATGCCGTTGGTGGCACCGCCGTCGCGCTCATCATCGTCCCGGCGGTGATCTTGCTGCGCATGGATCGCGCCCAGCCCGTCCCCGCCTGAACGCGGCTTGGCGTTTTGTTAGATCCAGATGAGACCATTGGCTAACGGGTAAACTCTCCGTTATAGTAGGAATGACCTTATCTCTGTTGGTGCGGGTGTGCGCCCCCCCGCATTCATACGTGGCAGGTCACAGGCTTCTAACCCAAGCGGTAGTGCTTCAGTCCCGTTGGGATTAGATTCGGGCAAGAAGCAGTTTGGATTCGGTTTAATATTTTGTCTCACATCTTGACACAATTACCGAATTCATATACTTTTAATGTAGCCTTGATTCAGCACACTGCCCAAACGGCGGGCCGAATCAAGCGAGAGTTCCCGTTCGCCGGGAAGAAAACGCGAGGTTTGCGGTGAAGCAGCACATCAACGGGTACATCGGCAATCGTGTCCTTAAGCTTAACGTTGGTTTCTTGCTTAGTGCCGGGCCTGGTCACAGCCATGAGACCGAATTCGATGTACCGCGCGTGCGGGTGGCCGAAGATGTTGATCTTGCGTATTTGCGTGGGGTCGCACGCCTCAGCCGCACCAAAGAGGGTATTCTCGTTCAGGGGGATTTACACGCCGGGGTCGAAAGCGAGTGCATTCGCTGCCTCGACTCCATCGAGCAGGATGTGGTTATCTCGCTGGAGGAACTCTACGCCTATCTGTCGCCGAAAGCCTCAGAGTTTAGTATTGGCGATGATGCCATCCTAGATCTGTCGCCGCTGCTGCGCGCCGAAGCCATCATCGCGGATACACGCGGCGGGTTGTGCCGCCCCGACTGCCGGGGCCTGTGCGCAGACTGCGGGAGCAACCTGAACCATGATACCTGCACCTGCGCGCTCGACAACATCGACCCGCGTCTGGCGAAGCTGAGGGAACTGCTCGACAAGTAAGACCGCGCGCTTGCGCGCCTGTATCGTTCACGAACTCATCGCACTCTTGCTGTATTGTTCATCGACATCTAGTTTACATCTAGTTGTGTAAAGGGGCGCACCTTGACCGACTACGATCATACTTTTGATTCCCAGTTGGATTTTATCTCATCAGATTTTATCGACGACGATCATGCTGACCAATTAGACGATGATCACCTGGACACAGGGTTCATCACCGACCCCTGGACAGAGGACGCACTCGAAGACGAGCTGGACGACGCCCAACTCGAAGACGATTACGATCTCATGGGGTTGCCATCCAACGATACCGTTGGGCTGTACCTCAAGGAAATGGCGCGCGTGCCGCTGCTGAGCACCGAAGAAGAGATCGACCTCGCCATGCGCATCGAAGCCGGCGAAGAAGCCGCCCGCAAGCTCGCCCAGAACCCCAATCATCCCTGCGCCGCCGACTGGCAGCACCTCATTCAAGATGGCCTGAACGCGCGCGAACACCTCATTAAAGCCAATACCCGCCTCGTCGTTTCCATCGCCAAAAAATATATGACACGCGGCCTGCCCTTCCTCGATTTGATCCAGGAAGGCAACCTGGGTTTGATGAAGGCGGTTGAAAAATTTGAATACCAGCGCGGCTACCGCTTCAGCACCTACGCGACCTGGTGGATTCGCCAGACGATCACCCGTGCCATCGCTGATCAAGGCCGGACGATCCGCGTGCCCGTCCACATGAGCGACCGCATCCGGCGGCTGTACAAGGTCGCGCGGCAGCTTGAGCAGGAACACGGGCGCAAACCGACCGCCGAAGAGATCGCCCATGAGATGGACATCGACCCGCGTAAAGTCCGCTGGATGCTGCGCGTGTCGTGGCAGCCGCTGAGTCTCGAAAGCCCAGTGGGTGAAGACGACGATAGCGAATTCGGCCACTTCATCGAAAACGAAGCCGTCCCCAGCCCAGCCCAGAGCACCTATGACAAGATGCTGCGCGAAAAGCTGGAAGCGCTGCTCAATACGCTGTCGCCGCGTGAGGCGCGGATTCTGCGGCTGCGCTTCGGGTTGCACAACGGGCGCGCACATACGCTTGAGGAGGTGGGGCAGAAATTCGGCCTCACCCGCGAACGCATCCGGCAGATCGAAGGGCGAGCGCTCCGGCGGCTGCGTCACCCGCGCCGGAGCCGGCAGCTCCGCGACTATCTCACCTGAGATTCGCCTCGATAACCAGATCGACGCTGCTAGCCGATCACCCGGTGATCGGCTGGTTTGCGTTGCGCTCAGCGCGGCAGCCGCTCCGCCGGGAGGTCACGCAGGCGCGGATTCTGAAGATCGCGGTTGGAAAGCACCGGCGCATCGACAGCCCAGGCCAGCCGCAGGTCGGGGTCATCCCAGGCGACGCCGTGTTCGTCGCTGCCATCGTAATATTGATTGACCAGATACGACAGGCCAACGGTCGTCAGGCCCAGGAACCCGTGCGCCACCCCCGTTGGGATGAGCAGCCCGCTGGGATCGTCGGCGTGCAGGTCGAAGACCGCCGTCTTGAGGTACGTCGCCGAAGACGGGCGCAGATCCGCCAGCCCTACGCGGATCGCGCCGCGCGCCAACCACCAATAATCGACCTGATGGCGGTGAAAATGCAGCCCCCGCAGCACCTGCGCCGCGCTCTCGGAAAAATTCCCCTGCATATACGTCCAATCGATCCAAGGGAACCACTCGCGGCGGAAGGTTTCCATGAAGCGCCCGCGCGGGTCGGCGAACGCCTTGAGTTTCACCGTGTACACCCCGGCAATCGCCTCGTGCTCCTGGGCCGGCGTCGTGGGCGCATTCGTCTGGCTCTGCATCAGGTTGTGTCCTTGGTTGCCCCGGCAATACAGATCTCATCTTAACGCTCAATCGTGCGGATGTCCAACCGCCCCACCGCGCGGGTGCATTCGGATTCTGGGGCAAGCAAAGCCCTGCGGGTGACTGCCGCCCTCACCCGCAATCCCGTTCCCGACCGCGCCTGCGGCGTTGGGCACGGGGGAGGCACGGCGTCTGGCAAAGTTTCTAGATAAATATATATGTACAAAGCGCATTCCCCCGCTCCCCGCGAAGCTGTGGGAGCGGGGTGAGGGCGCTACCGGGCCACCAACGACCAAAACCGCAGCACAAATTTACTGCGATGCCCCCCACCGCGCGCCGCCGTAAGAGATGTTGTTGG
>JAADYY010000587.1 GCA_010092805.1 Chloroflexota bacterium
AACTCATGTCGCTGGCACGCGCATTTGCATTGTTGCCACTCATCTGCGTATAATGAGTGTGTGAAAAGCGCTACAATCACAAGTTGATTAAAAGTTGATCGAGGAGATTCGACAATATGCCTTCGCTCACGCTGCGCCGCCTGATCGTTTGGGTTGTTTCGATGGCACTGGGGTTCGTCATTTCGGCGGCGTTCGTCACCTTAATCCTGCCCTGGATGGGGCCACACGGCGGCGAGCCGATCACCATCGAAATTTACGGGTTGCAGTATTTCTTCTGGACATTCTTCCCCCTCGGCCTGATCTTTGTCGTCTGGCTGGATTACTTTCTGGATACCCGCATCCTCCCAGACTAACTATCGCTTACACATCACCCTTAGCGTTCGCCTGAACCCGCACGCTGCGCTTTCGGCGGCGGGTTTTTGCTTGCCTTTGGATGATCAAACCAGCACAATAGGCCATCATGCGTTTTTTCCGCCGACCTCCGCACATCGATGTCACCGATCTACCGTCTTTCGACGAAGCCTATGTCCGGCTGGCTGCTGCATCACGCCAGCGCGCCGCTGTCGGAGCATGGCGGTTGGCGCTGACGGCCCTCCTGCTGACAATCGCGCTGGGCACCCTCTTGACGATTGGGGTGGCGCTTGGCCTGGCAGATCCGCCGCGCGCTGCCAGATTGATCGGTGTGTACGACGCTCTCGACACCCTCACACCGTTCACATCAAGCGCAGATGTGGCCCTCACAGGCGACGCCATACCACGCACCGACAGCCTGCTTCCCTTCACCATCCGCGCGGCGGCCATCAACCGCGCCGCGCTTGACTCTGCGTGGGGCATTTGGTTACAAGCAGACGGCATTGAATGGCTCTGGTTGATCGATAATCAGGGCTACTTTTCGGCGACATCAAACAGCGAGTCACCCACCTGGCAGGAATTTATCCACCTGCGAGGACAGGAGATCAATTCGCTGACGCTGCATTCAGAGCCGGACGGTTCAGCGACACTGCGCATCAACGATGAGATCGCCTGGCAAGCGACTATCGGCGCGCCGCAGCGCTGGGCCATCGCCCAATCCAATGCACCTCGACTGACGATCATCGACGTCGAAATCTACAGCGGCTGATCTCATCGCTCCCTCACACGATTCCCCTTGCCAGATTAACAACGGCTGAGTCCTTGTGCGTTTTTTCACGGCTTGATAGCTGCCTGATAGGTTTTGACAGCCGTCGTCTGCTACAGTACGCCGCATGAGCAGCGAACACACCTCACGCATTCCAGGATTCTATAAACGCCCGTTAGCGGAACGGGCCGCCGTGGTGGCGCAGTGGGCGAACCTCACAGCGCAGGAACAGTCTGCGTTGTTGGGCATCGCCGGGCTGAACGCCGCTGCCGCCGACAACATGATCGAGAATGTCGCTGGCATTTACGCCCTACCGCTGGGGATTGCCACCAACTTCATGATCAATGAGGTCGATTACCTCATTCCGATGGTGATTGAGGAGCCTTCCGTTGTGGCGGCGGTGAGCTATGCGGCGCGGTTGGTGCGCGCCGGCGGCGGATTCGTGACGGGCAGCGACGAGCCGATCATGATCGGGCAGATTCAGGTGCTCGACGTGCCGGATGTCTATGTGGCGGCGGGTGCGGTAATGGCGCAGCGCGCTGCACTGCTGGCCGAAGTCAACACCATCGGCGGCAGCATCGTCAGACGCGGCGGCGGCGCGCGCGATCTGCAAGTGCGCCCATTGATGGACACACCCACCGGCCCGATGCTCATCGTGCATCTGCTTTACGACACCCGCGACGCGATGGGTGCCAACGCCATCAACACAGCAGTGGAGCATCTCGCGCCGCACATTGAAGCGGTGACGGGCGGGCGCGTCAACCTGCGCATCCTCAGCAATCTGACGGATCAACGCAAAGCGTATGCACAAGCCATGATCCCTGCTGACGAACTTGCCACCGACACCTTGAGTGGGCCAGCCGTCGCCCGCGCCATCGTCGAGGCCGCGGCCTTCGCCGAAGCTGATCCGTACCGCGCCGCAACGCACAATAAAGGGATCATGAATGGCATCGACGCGGTCGTGATCGCTACTGGCAATGATTGGCGCGCCATCGAAGCTGGGGCGCACGCTTACGCCGCGCGCGATGGTCGCTACACGAGTCTGACTCGCTGGTGGCAAGATGACGCTGGCCATCTGCGCGGTGCCATCGAGCTACCGTTGGCGGTCGGAATCGTGGGTGGGGCCACACGGGTGCATCCCACGGCGCAAATCGCGCTGAAGATTCTCAACATCACTTCGGCGCGGCAGCTCGCCGAGATCATCGCGGCGGTCGGGTTGGCGCAGAACCTCGCCGCGATTCGCGCGCTGGCGACCGATGGTATCCAGCACGGCCACATGCGGATGCACGCCCGCCAGATCGCGGTCGCTGCCGGAGCCACCGGGGATCAGGTGATGCGTGTAGTGCAGCAAATGATCGCTGAAGACAACATCCGCCCGGAGCGGGCACAGGCTATTTTGCAAGACATCGCAAATGGGGATTAACCCAGGAGTCAACCGATGACCCTTTTCTCGAACAACGGTGCTCAGGGGAGCGCCAATCCGAATAACAGCAGCGAACTCATGCGGCCTGATCGTCAGGTTGGGCTGATCGGCTACGGCGCGTATGTGCCGCGCTATCGGCTGCCCGGCACCGAAGTCGCGCGCATCTGGACGGGCGGCCTGAGCGGCAGCCCCGTGATGGAGAAAGCCGTCGCCGGGCCGGACGAAGACGTGACCACCATGTCGATTGAAGCGGCGCGCAACGCCCTCGCCCGCGCCGGCATCGATCCGCGTGCGCTGCGCGCGGTGTGGGTGGGCAGCGAAAGCCACCCCTACGCCGTCAAGCCGACCAGCACCATCGTCGCCGAAAGTCTGGGCACGACGGCCAGCATTCAGGCAGCCGATTGGGAGTTCGCGTGCAAAGCCGGCACCGAAGCCGTGCAGGCATCGATTGGCATGGTGGGCAGCGGTATGGGTGCATACACGCTGAGCATCGGTGCGGATACCGCTCAGGCCCGCCCCGGCGACGCACTCGAGTACACGGCAGCCTCTGGCGCGGCGGCTTTCATCATCGGCCCGGCAGAAGAAGCGGTCGCAGTGTACCAGGGCAGCTACAGCTTCGTGACCGATACGCCCGACTTCTGGCGGCGGGAGCACGAGAGCTACCCAAGTCATGGCGAACGGTTTACAGGCGAACCCGCCTACTTCAATCACACGCTGTCAGCGGCGCAGCAGCTCATGGAGATGATGGGCACGACGGCTGCCGATTATCAACATGCGGTTTTTCATCAGCCGAACGTCAAATTCCCGCAGCGTGCCGCCAAGACGCTTGGCTTCGGCGAAGACGCCTACAAAACCGGGCTGCTCGCTGGCGAGGTCGGGAATGTCTACTCCGGTTCGTCGATGCTTGGCTTGACCGCAATCCTCGACATCGCTCAGCCTGGTGACCGCGTGCTGATGGTCAGCTACGGCAGCGGCGCTGGGTCGGATGCGTTTGATCTGCTGGTGACTGAGCGCATCAATGAGGTGCGCGACCGCGCGCCAAAGACCCGCCATTACATCGAGCGCCGCACCCCCGTTGATTATGGAACCTACGTGCGCTATCGCGGCCTGCTGAAGGAATAACCGAGACTCTATATCAAGCAATCAGTGAAGGACACAACCATCATGCGTGATGTAGCCATTATTGGCCTTGGACAAACGCCAGTCGCCGAACACTGGGACAGCAGCCTGCGCGATCTGGCGACGCAAGCGCTGCGCGAGGCGCTCACCGACGCGGACATCAGCGATCTGAGCAGCGTCGATGCAATGTACGTCGGTAACGCTTACGGCGCGCCGATCACCAGCCAGTCCCAACTGGGCGCGCTGCTGGCGGATTTGGGCGGCCTGCGCGGAATCGAGGCGTACACTGTCGAAGCGGCAGAGGCTTCCGGCGCTGCCGCGCTGCGGACGGGATATTTAGCGGTCGCGTCAGGGGCTGTCGAGACGGCAATTGTGTTGGGCATCGAGAAAGCCACCGACCGGGTCGGCGCGGATCACCTGCGGGCGCGCGGTGTGAGCCTGGACGCGGATTATGAAGCCATTCATGGCGCGACCCTACCCGCGCTCGCTGGGCTGTTGATGCGTCGCTACATGCACGAATACGGCATCGAGTTGAGCGCGTTCGAGAACTTCAGCGCCAACGCCCACCTGAACGGTTCGACCAACGCGAACGCCATGTTCCGCAACAAGCTCAAGCCCGGCGCGTTTGCCAAAGCGCCGTCGGTCGCCGCACCAGTTTCGCTGTTCGATGGTGCGCCGGATGCCGACGGGGCCGCCGCTGTGATCCTGACCAGCGCAGATCGCGCGGGGGATCTTGTGCCCCAGCCGATCCACATCGCGGCGAGCGCCGTCGCGACTGATGCACTCGCGCTGCATGATCGCGCTGATCTGCTGACGCTCATGGCGGCGCAGCGCGCTGCCCAGAAAGCCTATGCGGCAGCCGGCATCGGGCCAGACGACCTCGATCTGTTTGAGCTGCACGATGCCTTTACGGTCATCAGCGCCCTGACCCTCGAAGCGACCGGGTTTGCAGCGCGCGGCGAGGGTTGGAAGCTGGCGCAGGAAAGCCTGATCGGGCGGGAGGGCAGCATCCCCTTGAGCACATTCGGCGGCCTCAAGAGTCGCGGCAACCCCATCGGCGCAACCGGAATCTATCAGGCGGTGGAGGCGACGCTGCAATTGCGTGGCGCAGCGGGCGCGAATCAGGTGGCAGACGCACGAATCGCTATGATTCAGAACCTCGGTGGATTAGGAAGCACAGCCATCACACACATCCTACGTGCATGACTGGTGCTGATAGGGTTTCAGGCGTGCACTGATAGGCTCTCACGCATAAGTTGAGAGAACGATGCAGTCTGTTGATAGGTTTTGATAGGCATTCTCACCTAGAATGCCCTCAACTTGTGCGAAATCGCACGACTTAGCGTACAGCGTAATGGAGAAAACAACATGCAGGTTTCACGGCATTGGCGTATGAATTCGAAGCGGTATCGTCTGGAAGGTGTGCGTACAGAAAACGGCACCGTCGCCCTGCAAGCCCGTCTGGCCGAAACGCAGCCGAACCAGCAGCGCGCGGCGCAGGCCGAGCGCGAACCGGTGACGGCCCAAGCGAACCGCTAAGGCGGATTGGCAAGTATCAAAATATGGACAGTCAGAACCGACCTATCGATCTCCAGACCGAACGGGTTGCGTTTGCCGGGACGGGTGAGATCTACAGCTTCACCACCGTGCAAGAAGCGCCGGACGGCTATACCGATCAAGCGCCGTATGTGCTGGCGTTGATCAAACTTGACGAAGGCCCGCTCATCACGGCGCAAATGACCGATCTCGACGGGCATGAACTCACCATCGGTGACCGCGTGGAGATGGTCACGCGCAAACTGACCACCGACGGCACGCGCGGCGTGATTGTCTACGGCTACAAATTCCGCAAGATGCTGCCGCAGAACTAAACCAGATCACCCAGCGAAAGGCGAGGTCAAGGCCAGCCATGCACGAAACGCCAACCAAACCGAAATGGCGCACCCGTCGTTACTGGCTCAACCTCGCCGCTGTTCTCGCCCTCGCGCTGGTCATCGGCGTGATTGTCGTCTTCCTCGCCATCAATTGGCTGCTGTCCAGCACCTATATTGGCTATTCGCCGAGCGCGGTTGGCAACCCAGCCGATCACGGCCTTGATCAAGCACAGCACGTGAGCTTCACAACCGAAGGCGATCTCACGCTGCGCGGGTGGTATGTACCCCCGCAGAACGGCGCGGTGATCGCGCTGCTGCATGGCGCTGGGGGCAACCGCACCTCGATGAGCTTTCAGGCGCAAGTGCTCGCCGAGGCTGGGTTCGGCGTTCTGGCCTACGATTTACGTGGGCACGGCGAAAGTGAGGGTGAGCGTGCGAGCGGTTGGCTGGATGCGCCGGATCTTTCGGCAGCCGTTGATCTGCTACTTACCTACGAGGCGGTTGATCCGGAGCGACTCGGCGCGTTGGGCGTATCGCTGGGTGGCTTCGTTGCGTTAAATGCAGCAGCGGAAGATCCACGCATCGGCGCGGTTGTCTCGGATGGCACCGGCGCGATGGTCAGCGACCCGATTTTCCAGCCGAACGATCTCAATGAGTCGCTGATGCTGTTTTCCAACCGCACGCTTGATCTGCTCATCCGGCTGCGCACCGGGGTGACACCAGAAGAGCCGACCTCAGCCGTGCTGCCGCGCATTGCGCCACGCCCGGTCTTGTTCATCGCAGGCGGTGCCACGAGCGCGAGCATTGGCGATTACGAGGAACGCTATCACCGCGCGTTGATGCAGATGCCCGAAATCGCGGACGCGCCGCACGAACTGTGGGTGGTCGAAGAAGCGGGGCACGCTGGCGGGGCCTCCGCGCGGCCTGACGAATATGCCGAGCGGATTGTCGCCTTTTTCACCGAGGCATTGCTCGATGAACCCAGCGCAACTGATGCGGGATGACTCGATCAAAGCATCACCCCGCACCGATGTTTGACGATTAAGCGCCCGGCGAAGCCACCAACAGCGGCGCAATCACCAGCGAGACAATTGCCAACAGCTTGAGCAGAATATTGAGCGCAGGGCCGGACGTATCTTTGAACGGGTCGCCGATGGTATCACCGACGACAGCGGCCTTATGCGCATCGGAGCCTTTGCCGCCCAGATTGCCGCGCTCAATGTATTTCTTGGCGTTGTCCCAGGCACCACCGGCATTCGCCATCATCACCGCCATCATAAAGGCGGAAACCAGCGACCCCAGCAGCACGCCCACCAGTGTCTCGAAGCCGACGAACTCACCCAGGATGTTGCCACGCCCCAATGCCGCCAGCAGCGCCACCACCACCGGCACCGCCACCGCCGTCACACCCGGCACGATCATCTCGCGGATGGCGCTTTCTGTGCTGATGCGAACGCAGCGCTCGTAATCCGGGTCAGCGCTCCCCTCCATCAAACCAGGGATCTCGCGGAACTGACGACGTACCTCCAGCACGATCTCCTGCGCCGCACGCCCAACCGCCAGCATCGTTTGCGCACTGAAGAAGAACGGCAGCATGGCACCCAGCAGCAACCCAGTGATCAGGCGCGGATCGAGGACGAATTCCGCAAAGGTCGCGGTCACGGCGGCTTCACCACCCTGCGTCGCCGTGACAAACGCCGAAATCAGCGCGAGAGCCGTCATCGCCGCGCTGCCAATGGCGAAGCCTTTACCGGTTGCGGCGGTCGTATTGCCCAAGCTGTCGAGCGCATCGGTCCGATCACGGACGGAGTCTTCAAGCTCGGCCATCTCAGCGATACCACCTGCGTTATCAGCGACCGGGCCGTAGGCATCCGTCGCCAATGTGATCCCCAACGTCGCCAACATCCCGACAGCGGCCATCGCAATGCCGTACAACCCCGCCGTTTGGAAGGCAACCAACGTCGCCAAGATGACGATGATCACCGGTGGCACCGTACTGCGCATCCCAATCGCCAGCCCCTGAATCACGACGATGGCCGGGCCACCCGACGAGGCGTCGGCAATCGTGCGGGTCGGGTTGTAGGTATCCGAAGTGAAGTATTCGGTGAAGTACCCGATCAAAACCCCGGCAGCCAAGCCGCTGAGCGTCGCGATGATCACGCCCAAGCCCAAATTGAGCAGCAGCCCCAAAATGACAATCGCGATCCCCACACCCAGGCTTGCGCCGTAGACACCACGCCGCAAGCTGCCGAGCAGCCCTTCCTGCGTGGCCCCTTCTTCGGTTTGCACCAGGAACGTGGCCGCAATGGCGATCACGATGCCGACTGCCGCCACGAGGATTGGGAACGCTTCACGCACCAGCAGCGAGTCGGCTTCGCCCGCCGCCGTCGCCGAACCAAGCGCCGCAATCGCAATCGCCGCAATGATCGAGCTGGAGTAACTCTCGAACAGATCCGACCCCATGCCAGCCACATCACCGACGTTATCGCCGACGTTATCGGCGATCACCGCCGGGTTGCGCGGGTCATCTTCGGGGATACCCGCTTCGGTTTTGCCCACAAGATCAGCGCCCACATCAGCGGCCTTCGTGAAGATCCCGCCGCCCACGCGGGCGAAGATGGCGATAGAAGTCCCCCCAAAGCCGAAGCCGGCCAGCGCACTCGCAGCGACCTGCGGATCATCGGGATAGGCTTGCTTCAGCAGGAAATACAGGATCGAAATGCCCAGCAGTGCCAGCCCCACCACCATCGTGCCCATCACCGTGCCGCTGGCAAATGCCACGCGCAGCCCACGATTCAGGCTTTCTGAAGCAGCGGCGGTCGTGCGCACGTTGGCGCGCACCGCGATGCTCATGCCGATGTAACCAGCCAGCGCCGAAGCTGCCGCCCCGCTGACGAACGTGACCGCCGTCCAGGGACTCATCCCAGAACCGGGGATCGCGCTCAGCACCAGCAGTACCACCACAACGATCACACCGAGGATCGCGACATAGCGGTACTCGCGGCTGAGAAACGCTTGCGCCCCGCCCTGAATGGCGCGAGCAATGCGCTGCATTGTCTCGTTGCCAGGATCTTGGCTAAGCAGCCAGCGGGCGGTGTACCCAGCAAAGCCCAACCCAAATATACTTGCCAACAGCCCCAGCCAATTGGCATTCGAAGCAATAATATCCATGCGATCTCCTTCGTAGAAGCACAAAATACATCCACGAGCCGCCGCGTGTCACCCGCATGTCGTGTGCGACCGTTTCCCTTGGGGTGTGGTGGCCCGCCTGAGCAAAAACCATGTGAGTGTTAGAATTCTACCCGTCTGCTATAATTGTGTCTACTGACACAATCGGAACGGTCGGAAAACACACATTTTTCATCTCGCGCTGGCGCGCCGCATTAGCGCGCAATTTGGGAGCTTGGCAGGCGGATCATGTCCACGCAAACAACCGGACAAATAGGCGAGCGGTTGGCACGCCAGCACCTGCGCAGCCAGGGGTATCAGATCCTGGCGACGAATTGGCGCTGTGCTGAAGGCGAACTCGACATCGTGGCCCGGCAAGCCGAAACAATCGTGTTCGTTGAAGTGCGCGCGCGCCGTGCCCCCACCACCGAGTCTGCGCTGGTCAGTATCGATCCGCGTAAGCAGGAACAGCTCGCCAAGCTCGCCTATCTTTATTTGGACGCCCACGATTTAGACTCTGCCGCCTGGCGCATTGATGTGATCGCCGTTGCGATCCCGCGTGCGGGCGCAGCCATTGTTGAGCAGGTCGTCAATGCACTGGACTGGTGAACACTTACCTGAAGCCCACCCCATGAATCCGCAGCCGATCACCGAGTCTGCCGCAAGCCAGGCGATCCCGTTGGTGGTGATTCTCGGCCCGACCGCCGTCGGCAAAACCGGCCTCGCGCTCCAGCTTGCGACCGCCCTCAAAGGCGAGATCGTCAGCGCCGACAGCCGCCAGATCTACCGCTACATGGACATCGGCACCGCCAAACCGACGCCCGACCAGCGCGAACAGGTCAAACATCACTTGATTGATGTCGTCGATCCAGACGATGGCCTGTCCGTGGTGGATTTTCAGAAACGCGCGCACACCGCCATCGTGGGCATTCATCAGCGCGAATGCCTGCCGCTGCTGGTGGGCGGTACTGGACAGTACATCACAGCGCTGCTGGAAGGGTGGACTGTCCCTGAAGTGCCGCCCAACCCGACGCTGCGCGCCAACCTGGAATCATTCGCCGCTGAACATGGCGCGCGTGCGCTGTATAACCGGCTCATCGAGATCGATCCGCCAGCCGCGCACATCGTCGACCCGAACAACGTCCGCCGGATTGTCCGCGCGCTGGAAGTCTATTATGGCACACAGAAACCGTTCAGCGCGCAGCGCCAAAAGAATCCGCCGAACTACCGTATCCTGACCTACGGCCTCACTTTGGAGCGGACGCGCTTGCATGAACGTGCCGATCAACGTCTGGACGAGATGATGCAGGCCGGGTTCTTGGAGGAAGTGCGCGCGCTGCTCGATATGGGGTGCGATCCGAAGCTGCCCGCAATGAGCGGCCTGGGTTACCGGCAGCTTGCCAAGCATTTGCTTGGGGATCAGTCGCTGGATGGCGCGCTGCAAGACACCCGCACCGCCACACACACGTTCATCCGCCGGCAGTATACGTGGTTTCGCAAGCATCGGCACGGGGCTGTCTGGCACGACTCGGAAAAGGTGCAACCAGCAGCGTTGATCCACCAAACCGCGCGCTGGTTACAGGAACCCGCCTGATCTATGCGCAATTTGCTTCAACTCGATAACCGCATCGTCGGGATTTTTTTACTGGTGATGCTCTTGGTCATCGCGGGGCCGCAAGCACTGCCGCGCCTGCTTTCGGATACCTTCCCTGGCATCGTTTACGAGGGCACGCCGTGCGCATGGCTGCGCAGCCCGGAAGATCGTTCCGCACATCAATCGCTGCTGGGCCGCGCCTCCACCAGCCCCTTCGAGCTGCGGGTGCAAACCACCCCTATCCCCAGCAGCGCAGATGGCATTCTGTCGATCCTCATCACACTGACCAATAACTCACTGGGGACTGTGCCTTTCGTGTACGTTCCGAACCAAGTTATCATCGGTGACAACAATACCAGCGGGTTGGGGATCATATTCGATCCACCTCAGGTCGGTCTGCAAACCGTCACAGCACGCCCGTCAGACCCAGCGACCGTCTCTAACGCGAATTTGCGTCTGCTGGGGCCGCGTCAGCGCTGCGTCCACACGGTCGAAATCCCGGCGGGCAACATCTTGGTCGGGAACATCATCAGCCCCGGCGACACGGTGCGCGCCTATTATCAAAACTCGCTTCAGAGCGCACCCAGTTCGCCGCCCGGTGTTGCGGCCACCCCTATTTACCCCGATCAAGGATTGTGGATCGGCAGGGTCGAATCTGACCCCGTCGCCATTCCTGCCTCAGCGTCCGCCGTTACCGAATAATTGCTATAATTCTGAAGATCACGGTCACAGCGGATTAGGAGTGTATCCGATTATGGCTGATACAGGCCCTGAACGCCCGATCATCATCGCTCACGATGACAAAACCAGCGATCATCACCAGTGGACGCTGGTTAAGGATGAGGTGATCGTCGGGCGCGGCGAAGAATGCGACATCGTGCTGCCAGAACGTCAGGTATCGCGCCAGCATATTCGCATCTTCCGGGAAGAAGACGCTTATTTCGTCCAGGATCTAGACAGCAAGAACGGTACCTGGGTCAACGGGCATAAACTTGAAGGCGACCCACGCCAGCTTTACGACGGCGACGACATTCACCTCGCGCTGGCTATTCGTGTGCAGTTCATCGGCTCCGGTTCGACCGCCCCACTGCCGTTCGAGCCACCCGTCCACATTGATGAGGGCCGCCTGCGTCTAGATCGCGAGTCGCGCCGCGCTTTCGTCAATCAACAAGAGATCAACCCGCCGCTCAGCCCACCGCAGTATCGGCTGCTGGAGCTGCTGTACATCAACACAGGGCGCATCTGCACACGCGAGAGTGTGGTTGAGGCGGTGTGGCCAGATGCCGTCGGCGACGGGGTGAGCGAACAGGCAATTGATGCGCTCGTGCGTCGGCTGCGCGACCGCCTCGCCGAACTCGACGCCGACTGGCAGTACATCGTCACCGTGCGCGGGCACGGCTTTCGCCTCAACAACCCAAGCGACTAATTATTATGCCTCTTTGGGAATACTCAACTATTCGAGCAGATTTATCCTATTGGCAGCTACAAACTGAAAGGCCCTGCTGAGCATGATCACGACAAAATCGCCGGAAGTCACGGCGTTTGAATGGGGGAAAGTCACCGTAGCCGGGTATCCCAACCCCTTCCGGGATGCGAAGTTGTACCCAGGCGGCGCATGCGCCTGGGATTGGGCAGAAACGGGTACACATCATGTACCAGGCATACAACCTGCCGACGTGGAGACATTGCTAGAACATGGGTCTGGAATCGTCATTCTCACAAAGGGGGTGCATGAGCGTTTGCA
>JAADYY010000588.1 GCA_010092805.1 Chloroflexota bacterium
GTCATCCCGACGATCACACCGCTCAGGTCGGCATCGACCAGCACGGAGCGGTTGCCATTGACCCAATCGAGCGCCAGCAGCCCAGATTCGCCGGGACGCTGCTTGGCTGCCTCGTGCTCCAGGTATTGATGGATGTCCATCATCTGGCTATCCGCCGCCTGATGATATTCTGGCGGCACGCAGTTGTTGACGAACCACGCGAAAATATCGCCGACGCCGCTCTGCCCGGCCTCGTAGCCATAATAGCCGGGGATGATCCCGTCACGGACGACGCCGCACATCCCTTCGACTTCCTGCACGGTATCGCCCAACACCATATGGCACGTGGAGGTCCCCATGATCATCACCATCGCGCCCGGCTCGGTGACGCCGACGGCGGGCACGGTCACATGCGCATCGACGTTCGCCACCGCCACCGCGATCCCCGGCTTGAGGCCCATCCACGTGGCGGCCTCGGTCGTCAGATCACCCGCACGGCCCCCCAGTGGCGCGAATTCGCGGCTCATCTTCTCATCGACGACAGCGGCGAAGCGCTCGTCGAGCGCCGCGAAAAACGCCCGATCCGGGAACTGGCCGTCCTGGACAATCGCTTTGTAGCCAGCGGTGCAGGCGTTGCGCGTCTCGACGCCGGTCATCCGCCAGATAACCCAGTCCGCCGCTTCCAGCAGACGGTCGGCGGCGGCGTAGACTTCCGGCGCTTCCTGCAAGATTTGCAGCGCCTTGCTGAAGAACCACTCCGACGAAATCTTGCCGCCGTAGCGATCCAGCCAGCTCAGGCCCATGCGGCGCGCCGTCTCGTTGATCTGATCGGCCTGCGGCTGGGAGGCGTGGTGCTTCCACAACTTGACCCAGGAATGCGGCTGATCTTGCCATTCGGCCAGCGCCGAAAGCGGCGTGCCGTCCGATTTGGTGGGCAGCATCGTGCAGGATGTGAAATCGATGCCGATGCCGACGATCTCGTCTGGGCTGATGTTGCTCGCACGCACCGCCGCCGGCACGGCGTTTTGCAGCACCGCAAGGTAATCCAGTGGATCTTGCAGCGCCCATTCCGGCGGCAGCGGGCGATCACTGCCGGGCAAATGCGCGTCGATCACCCCGTTGGCGTACTCGTGAACGGCGCTGGCGACCTCGCGCCCGTTGCTGATGTCGATCAGCACTGCGCGCCCCGATTCGGTTCCAAAATCGATCCCGATGGTGTATGGCATGGATTCACTCGCAGGCTACAAAACGCACGCTTAATTCAAAACACAAAGGCTTGGCCGGGGCAGCCGAGCGCCGCCCCATCACAAGATGATTTGCAATAAAAATAACATGTCCCCCGCGCGCCGACAACCCAATCGGCGCGCAGAGGTATTAAAGATGATACCGCTCGTTGCGTTTGGCCGCTTCGTATTCGGCGCGGGCGCGCTGCACCGCTTCGCTCGCGCTCACTTCGGCGACGGCCACATCCCACCACGCCTCGTAGCCGCTGACGCGCTGCTCCCGGTCGGTCTCGATCACGATGCACACCGTCTGATCCATCGTCTGCGCTTGCTGCACCGCGTCGGCGAGTGCGCTGCGGTTACTTGCGCGGATCACGTGCGCGCCGAGGCTGGCGGCGTTGGCGGCGAAATCGACGGGCAGCGTAGCACCGCTGAGCTGGCCGCCATTGGCCCGGTGCCGATACTCGGTGCCAAACCCGCCGCTCCCCACCGACTCGCTGAGGCCGCCGATGCTGGCGAAGCCGTGATTATCCAGGAGCACAATCGTCAGCTTGATCCCTTCCTGCACCGCCGTGACGATCTCGGTTGACAGCATCAGGTAGGAGCCGTCGCCGACCATCACATAGACCTCGCGTTCCGGCGCGGCCAGTTTGATCCCCAGGCCGCCGGCGATCTCGTAGCCCATCGTCGAGTAGCCGTACTCCAGGTGATAACCTTTCGGGTCGCGGGTGCGCCACAGCTTATGCAGATCGCCAGGGAGGCTGCCCGCCGCGCACATGACCACGTCCTGCGGGCGTGACAGCGTATTGACCACCCCGATCACCTCACCCTGGCTGATCAGCGGGCCGTGTTCCAGCATGTAGATCCGCTCGACTTCGGCGTCCCACTCGGCGTTGAACTGCTGCGCCCGCGCCTGATACGCATCGCTCGTGCGGAAATCGCCGAGCGCGGCGGCCAGCTCATCCAGCGTGACGCGCGCATCGCCCACCAGCGGGATCGCGCCGCGTTTGTAGGCGTCGAACTCGGCGACGTTGATGTTGACGAAGCGCACGTCGGGGTTTTGAAATGCGGTGTTCGACGCCGAGGTGAAATCGCTGTAGCGGGTGCCCACGCCGATCACGAGGTCGGCTTCGCGGGCCAGGATGTTGGCCCCCGGCGTGCCCGTGACGCCCAGCGCGCCCAGATTTAGAGGGTGATCATACGGCAGCGATCCTTTGCCCGCCTGCGTCTCACCGACGGGGATGCCCGTCTGCTCGGCGAAGTGGCGCAGCGCGTCGGTCGCTTCGCTGTAGAGCACGCCGCCGCCCGCCACAATGATCGGCTGCTGGCTGGCGCGGATCGCGGTGACGGCCCGGCTCAGCGCGCCCAGATCCGGGCGGTTGCGCGGGATGTGCCACACCCGCCGCTCGAACAGCGCCGCCGGGTAGTCGAAGGCCATCGTCTGCACATCCTGCGGCAGCGCCAGCGTGACCGCGCCAGTCTCGGCGGGCGAAGTGAGCACGCGCATGGCTTCCGGCAGCGCTGTGATGATCTGCTCCGGGCGGTTGATGCGATCCCAGTAGCGCGAGACGGGCCGGAAGCAGTCGTTCACCGAGACATCCTGCGAGTGCTCGGATTCGAGCTGCTGCAAGACGGGCGCTTGAATCCGTTCCGCGAAGATGTCGCCGGGCAGCAGCAGCACCGGCAGCCGGTTGACCGTCGCCACCGCCGCGCCTGTGATCATGTTGGTCGCACCCGGCCCAATCGACGAGGTGCAGGCGAAGGTTTGCAGCCGATTTTTCATCTTGGTGTAGGCGGCGGCGGTGTGTACCATCGCCTGTTCGTTGCGCGCCTGATAGTAGCGGAAGGTGTCGGCGTACTGGTGCAGCGCCTGCCCCACCCCGGCGACGTTGCCGTGCCCGAAGATGCCCCAGCACCCGGCGAAAAACGGCGTCTCGACCCCGTCGCGGGCCACGTGCTGCGCCGCCAAAAAGCGGATGAGCGCCTGCGCCATCGTCAATCGTTCTGTGTGCATCGTAAAAAACCTCGCGCTTCAGATAACATTATTTGAGCCAAAGATTATGCCCGATCCCGCCGTGCTGAGCCACTCAAACCGTCAGGGCCATCGCGCCAAAATCACCCATGCTTCTGGGCACGCATCCCCACGTTCCCCCGCTCCAAAAGCCAACGGCGACCGCACCTGTGGCTCAGTCGCCAAATAAACATATATGTGCAAATCACATTAACCCCTCTCCCTGAGGGCTAATCATTACCCACAAGTCTCCGAACGGGTAAACTAGAAAAAAAGGGGTTGGGCGATGAAGTCAGTATTCGGAGACCTACGGTTGGATAAAC
>JAADYY010000589.1 GCA_010092805.1 Chloroflexota bacterium
AAGCTTGTAATGGCTTTCTTAACACGCTAGAATAATCGCCCACTACACATCTCACACAGCAGGGAGTAAATTATGTCGTTTCCAGAATTCTACGACGCGCAGAAAGTCGGGCAGTTGTTTGTGCCGGATACGCCGCGTGCCATCGCTGCCGGGCGTGACGCCGACTTGTCGCCGTCGTCCCAAGATCAGACGCGCAGCATCCTTGTGCTCGTCGATGCACAGGTCGATTTTGTGCATGAAGACGGCGCGCTGAGTGTACCCGGTGCGGTGGATGACACACGGCGGACAATCGAGTGGATGCTCGAAAACAGCAACCGGATCACGACGGTTGCGGCCTCATTGGATAGTCATGTGCCGCTCCAAATCTTTTCGCCGACATGGTGGGAAGATGAAAACGGCGAGCACCCACAGCCGTACACGGTCATTCGCAGCGCGGATGTCAAGGCTGGGAAGTGGAAGCCGCTGTATGAAGTTGAATGGTCGATGACGTACCCAGAGCGTTTGGAGGAGCAGTCCAAGAAGGAACTGATGATCTGGCCGTATCACACGTTGATCGGCACGCCCGGCCATGCGATCACGCCCGCACTTTATGAGGCGATTGTATATCATTCGGCGGCGCGGCGCTCACAGCCCGTGTTTCTCTCTAAGGGCGCGCTACCGAAAACCGAGTACTACTCGATGCTGGAACCGGAAGTCAAAGTCAACGATCATCCAGCGGGGTCGCTGAATGTGTCGTTCCTGAACATGCTCACGGGTTACGACCGCGTGTATATCGCGGGGCAGGCGAAAAGTCACTGCGTGCTGGAGACAGTCACCTCGATCATGCGCTACTTTGAGGGTGAAATGGCCATCATCAGCAAACTGCGTGTGCTCATTGACTTGACCTCGTCGGTGGCCCACCCAGAAATCGACTTTGAGGCGATGGCAACACGGCAGTTTGCGGAGTTCGCCGAGCGCGGCCTGCAACTGATCCGCTCGACTGAGGTTGTGCGCTGATCGACTAAAGGGAAGCGATCACGGGAAGAAGCGGCGGGCCTTGACCTCAAGTTGAGCATCCGGGCGCACACGGTAGAGCTTGGCCGGGCGTCCGCCGGTTTCGCGGTAGCGGCTGATGGGTTCGAGAATATCCGCCTCGCGGATCTTTTTGCGGAAGTTGGCTTTGTCGAGCTTATGATCGTTGAGGATGATCATATAGGCTTCTTGCAGCTCACGGAGCGTGAATTCGTCGGGCAGCAGCTCGAACGCGACGGCGGAATACTCAATTTTGTAGCGCAGCCGGGTGAGCGCATAATCGACAATGTCACCATGATCGAACGCGAGCGGCGGCAGGTCGTAGACGCTGTGCCAATCGATGCCTTCGGTTTGTTCCTGGTTATCGTGGTGGTGCAAGCGCTCATAGGCGAACAACGCAAAATAGCTGACGCTGATTACGCGCCGCTCCGGGATGCGCTCCGGGGCACCGAAAGTATACAACTGCTGCAAATAGACCTCGCTGGTACCGAGCAGCGATTTCATTTGACGGCGGGCGGTTGCATCGGGGGCTTCTGCTGCTGCAATCGAGCAGCCGGGCAGCCGCCACTGCTCGCTGCCCGGCTTGTGTTCGACAAGGCCGATTTTGAGGTCGTGATCCCCAAGCGTGAAGATCACCGTATCGACCACGACCTCGAAGCACGGTGGGGAATCCGTGCCGTTAAGCGACGCTGCTGAATTCATGCGCGTCGATGGGGGTGCATTACGATTGGTTGGCTTCGACGACGGCGGCCAACACATCGAACGGCACGCTGCCCCGGTTGTAGGTGACACCCTCGTGGGTGATGAACTGCGCCGGGCCACCATTGTAGCGAATCATCACGGCGGGGGTGCCGTTGACACCATTGCTCATGCCCAGCCGTTCATCAACATTGATCTGGTTGGCGTCGGCAGTGCAGGTCAGCAGGTCGCTGTAGTTGATATTGAGTTCGCGGGCGATGTCACGCGCAGCGTCTTCGGTGTAACGGTTCGTGGTTGCGTAGTCATACAGCAAATCATGCGCAACCCAGAATGCGCCGGGCTGCTGTTCGTCGCTGCATTCCATGACCTGCGCCATGAAGCGGGTGAGCGCGCCGCCCGTAGACGGGAAGTTGCGGTACTCAAAGGCGGCCTGGCCGGTGGCAACGTAGTCATTGATGAAGCGGGACATGGTGGGGTGGTAGTTCTGGCAGTGCGGGCACGCGAAGTCGGCGAATTCGATGATGGTGACCGGCGCGTTGGGGTCACCCAGCGTAAACCCGCCATCGGCAGCGCGTGACTGCGGGATCGCACTGTAATCGACTGAACTGCCAGTGTTGCCCGACATGGCGATGGCGACACCCACCACGATCACGGCGATTGCAACGACAGCCCCGATAACGATCAGACCTTGCCTGCGATTGTTGGTTTTGTTCTGGCTCATGAGACTAACACTATGTCCTCAACTCGGTTTACAATACTTGCAAAGTGCTCGAAAAAATTGTAACGCAACTTCACACCCTGCTCAACTGAAAGATGCCCGGCGAAATGTTAATTTTTGTCTAGCCCGTAAACTCACCGAACGAAAGGAATCAGCCAGGGCACACGCTGCCGATATTCGGCGTACTCGTCACCGAAGAGCGCCAACATGCGTCGCTCTTCCAACAGCGATCCAATGGCGAAGTACCACGTCGAAACGAGATTGAAGGCCAGCAGCGCTTCCGTCATAATGGGCATCGGCCAGATGAGCAGGAGCGAAAACAGATAGAGTGGGTGCCGCACCAACCGATAGACCCCACCAGTTTGGAGTGGTTCGGTTGGCAGCGGCAGCCGCTCTCCGTTCAGGTAGGCCAGCACCTGTGATAACCCGGTGAACTGGCCCAGATCGATTTGCAGCAGCGAGATCATCAACCCGGCGAAACCAACGATCTGCACAGCAAGCGCAAACACAAGCCCGG
>JAADYY010000590.1 GCA_010092805.1 Chloroflexota bacterium
AGAATGGCGGCATCGTTCGATAGTGTCCAGTGATGAACCACGAGGTCGCATCGTGACAACCCAGTCCCATCTCACTGCTTTGCTCGAGTCCCTTTCCGCTGCTGCCGCAGTATGATGCTGCCACGCGCGCCGATGATTCGTTCGCCTGAGGCCGTGCGTACCCTGCGCGACCCCGAAGTGACCAATTAGCGCTGGCTCTCTGGGTCGAGGGCGTCACGCAGCCCATCGCCGATGAAATTGACGCTGATCACCGTGAGCAGCGTCAGGATGCCGGGGAAAAACCACAACCAGGGTGCCGAGTCGATGCGTTCGACAGAGCGCTGCAACATATTGCCCCAACTGGCGGTGGGCGGCAGCACGCCAAAGCCCAGAAAACTCACATAACTTTCCAGCAGAATTGCGGCGGAGACGCCGAGCGTCGCAAACACGATCACGGGGGCGGCGGTGTTGGGCAGCACGTGCTGGATCATCACACGCAAGCTGCCCGCGCCGAGTCCGCGTGCGGCCAGCACATAGCCGCGCTGCTTGATCGAGAGCGTGTTCGCGCGGACGATGCGCGCCAACTGCATCCAGCCTGTGAAGCCGATGATGAGGATCATCACGACGACGCTGCCGCTCAATTCCCGGCCAAACACGCGAAAATCGGGCAGCGACTCGCTGAATGTGCGCGACAGCACCAGCAGCAGAAACAGCAGCGGAATGCTCATCAGCGCTTCGGCGGTGCGCATGACCAGGCTGTCGATCCAGCCGCCGAAATAGCCCGCGAGCAGGCCGAGCAGCGTGCCGATCAAGCTGGTGACCGTCACGGAGAGGGCGGCAATTGCCAGCGAGATCTGGCCGCCGTAGATCGTGCGCGCCAGCACATCACGGCCCACGCTGTCCGTGCCGAACGGGTGCTCGGCGGACGGTGGCTGCCAGCGATTGCGCAGGTTGGTGTCGTTGGCGTAGTCCTCAGTAAAAATCAGCGACCCGCTGATCACGTAGGCGATGAGCAGCAGCAGGATCACGCTGCCGACGACGGCCATCCGGTGGCTGCGAAAGCGCCGCCAGATCAGCGCACGGCGCGAGATCTGAGCGACATCCGGGCCGGGCGTACCCAGCGCGACGACATCGCTGGCGCGTGACTCGGCGCTGGGTTTCGTCGAAGTCGTCGTGCTCATGCGCCCCAACTCCGTTCGTAAGTGATGCGTGGGTCAAGCAATGTATACAGCAGGTCGATGATCAACTGGGCGACGATGACGAACACCGAGATCAGGATGAGGATGCCCATCAGCAACGGGTAGTCGGCGCGGGCAGCGCTTCGATGAACAGCGCGCCCATCCCCGGCCAGGCGAAGATCCGCTCGGTGACGACCGCGCCGCCCAGGATCACGGGCAGATCGAGGCCGATCAGCGTCACCAGCGGCAGCGACGCCGGGCGTAGCACATGCCGCCCGATCACGGTGCGCTCGCTGAGGCCTTTGGCGCGTGCGGTGCGGATGTAATCCTGATTGCGAATTTCCAGCACGCTGGAGCGGATGTAGCGGACGTAAACGGCCAACTGCACAATCGTCAGGCTGGCGACAGGCAGAATCATGTGTCGCAGCAGGTTCGAGAAGGTGCGCGGCTGCGTCAGATCCCACATGCCGGCCACGGGGAGATGTGGCAGCCCCCATTCGCGGAACTGCACCGCAAAAATATAGATCAGCGCCAGGCAGACGAAATAGATCGGCATGGCGTAGCCGACGAACGCCAGCGTATTCAGCGCGTTATCGAGGAACGAGTACGGGCGTAGCGCCGAATACACGCCGATCATGAGCGCCAACGTCAGCACCAGCAGATACGACGGCACCATCAGGATCAGCGAATTGGGGAAGCGCTCGGCGATCCGGTCGAGCACGGGCGCGCGCGTCAGCAGCGAGCGGCCAAAGTCGCCGCGCAAGATTCCCTGCCGTTGCCCGTAGATCTCCTCATCCGTGTCGCCGTCGCCGTCCACATCGACCAGCGTCCAGTCATTGCCGATCAACCAGTAGAGGTATTGCAGCGGCAGCGGCTGATCAAGGCCGAGTTGGCGGCGGAGGCGGTCGGCTTCCTGGCCCGTCGGTGGGCGCGATCCGTCGGTGAGCGCTGAGATCGGGTCACCGATGCTGTAGGTGATCGCAAACAGGATCACGCTGACGATGAACAGCAGCACCAGCCCTTCAAGCAGGCGGCGCAAGAAATAGCGCGTCATCGATCTCCACAGGTGGGGTGTTTGGGCGGGAAAGCAGCCGTGAGGGCGACGGAATCACCGCCGCCCCCAGGGATTGACATCTGATTTGTGTCTCAGCGGGGAGTATAGCGCGTTATTCGGCGCTGCGCTCCCATTCGGCGACCTGCCAGTACGGGGTCTGGCCGCCGGGCAGCACGTTGATCAGGTCGCTGCGGTACACGGTGAGCTGCGGGCGGTTCCACAGCCCAATCCAGAAGACTTCTTCGGCCATGAACAACTGGATCTCATCGGCAATCGCCTGACGTTCGTCCAGATCGAGGGTGGTGCCCAGCGCCGACCACAGC
>JAADYY010000104.1 GCA_010092805.1 Chloroflexota bacterium
GTAGTACAGATCGATGTAATCGGTTTGCAGGCGGCGCAGGCTATCCTCAACCCCGATCATGATGTGCCGCCGCGACAGGCCCGGATAGATGTGGTCATCTTCACGACCAAAACGCACTTTGGTTGCCAGGATGACCCGCTGCCGCTTGCCACCCGTCAACGCCGCGCCGATCAGCGACTCGCTGCGACCGCCCCCGTACACATTCGCGGTATCGATGTGGTTGCCACCCCGATCAATATATGCGTCGATCATTTGCCGGGCGACCTGCGCTGGGGTGTCACGGTCGCTGCGCTCGTCAAATAACATTGTCCCCAATGCAAGTTCGCTGACCAATAAGCTGCTTTGACCTAATTGCTTAAGGCGCATGGATGTTTTTCCCTTCTCTGAAAAACGTTGGTTTTCACATTGTATAAGGAAATTTCTAACGAACTTCAGCCTGAGACGGGTGGAAGTTCTTCCCCAAACCGTGCTAAGATCCGCTCATGTCATTTTAATCGAGTAAGTTGAAGAGTTTGAGGAGGATTGCGGCAAGAACGCCGCGAGCATTATGGCTGCGACAGAAGCACTTCGAATCGTAACAGACCTCGATCCAAACGAGGCCATCCGCTTGTGGTTTGAGGGCATTGGCATCCAGACGCCGGTTGAAACCGTCAACGGCGATCGTCTCATGGGTGTGGCCAGTGGTGCCGGCATGACCGTTTATGGGGCTTACACCAGCGAGCGCGCGCAAATCTACATGCGCGAGCGGTTTGGCATGGCTGCCAATGTTGAGCTTGGCTTTGAACTCGACGCGTGCCGTGATCGCTCGCACCCACAAACGGCGATCATCAAGGGAACGCTGACGTTCATCGAACGGACGGGGGCCGACTGCGGGCTGTGGTTCAAGGACAACCACATGCTGGTGCTGCTGCACCGCTGCGGCCAACTGACCATCGATGACCGCGAGGCGTTGTGGACGCTCCCGCGTCTGCGCTTGATCAAGCACCCTTACACGCTGCAGATGTTGGTTGCTCACTAATCCTCAAAATAGTGCTTTTCTGCCGAAATCATCACAAGGGGCCGACGCAAATATGTGTCAGCCCCTGTTCCCTTCTGAAATCGATCCCTTCGCCCGAAATTATCCGACCGGCACTGTCAGGTTGCAAATCAGCAGGTATGACAGGCGCTGCGACACAATGCGGTACGATCCCGGCTGGGCGCGCCACTGCGCGCTGAACACGCGGATGTAAGCTTCATCCGCGATTCGGATCGGTTGGGTGGCGCGAACACGCAGCCGCTGCTCATCAACGGTGATCGTGCCCGGATCAGCGTTGAGCGCGGATTGGGCCTGCGCCAGCGTCTCCCAGCTTGGCGGCCTGAATTCGATGGTCACGTTTTGCCCGGCGCGCAGCGGGCCGTTGGTGCTTTCGCACGTCTCCATGATCAAGGTGTTGTTGGTCGGGGGGGCTACAACCTCGATGGCGGGAACTTCGCCGCACGCGCCCACCGAGATCACCGCGTCGGCGAGAATCCAATTGCTCGTATTGAGCTGCCACCAAATGTTGCCATCCGCGTCGACGGCCCGGAAAATTGGGGTGACGAATGCCCCCGCGTTGAGTGCGTTGATCACTTCAAAGGTGCGCCCTGGCCCGGCGTACAGGCTCACATCGCGCTGGGTGATGCGACGGCACGCGGCGGTGGCGGGATCGGGCGTGGGTGTGGGTGGTGGTTCGACAGCTGCGGCGGCATAGGCGGCCTGCGCTTCGGCGATGCCGGCGGCGGTCAGCGGATCTGGCAGCCGCACCCGGCCCGGCAGATTCGTCAGCGGCAGCGCGGTTAGGTCATCCACGATCAGCGATTCGGCTGGGCCGAATGCGCCACGTACTGCGAGATCGGCACCCAAGGGGATCGCGATCTGCGCGCCGGCGGGGACGTAAACGGCATCATCGCTCGGCCCGACTTCGACGCCGCCATCCAACACCCGCAGCATCAACGTTTCGCCGGGCTGTGCCTGTACAAACAACGTTGCAGCGGCGCGCAGATCCACCCCATTCAGCGTAATTTCGACCTGATCCTGCACGTTACTTGTCTGGATCAACGCACCGCTTTCCGGCGCTCCGGTGCAGAGCGCGTCATCTGCGTTGGTGCGCAGCGTGATGATCTCGAAGGGACGGTCGAGTGCATCGTCCGGGGCGAGCGGCGTCAGGTCCCCAATGTTGCCTTCCGTCGTGATTGACCCAACCGACACCCAGCCAATCTGCCCGGTATCTGGCACGACCACCCGCAGCCAATCCGCTTCAGCGTTGCGCCCGTTGGCGGTGATCGCTTCGCGGACGCCGACCCGCTCGATGATCGCGGCACCGACGACGGGCCGCTCACGGACGTTCAGTGACCCGGTGGCTGTGATCAAGAAGCTTGGCAGCGGCTCAACGGCGTTGGCGATCTCGACATCGCCAAACAGCAGCATAGTCGTCGTGCGGACGCCAGTCACGGTGGATGGGAGCAGCAGCGTCGTGACCGTCCAGCCCGCGGTTGGGTCTAGGCGGAGCTGGCGCAGCGCGGCTGCGTCGGTGAGCGCGCCGGGTTGCGCAAAGGGGGCTGCATCTGTCCCCGGCCAGAAATCCGCCGTCACGGTTCCCGCGCCGTGACACGCCTGGCCGCGCTCCATGCGCATACAGGCGGCCCCCGCGCGGGCCTGCGCCAGCAAGACATTTGCCGGGCAGCTCTCGACATCCTGCGCGTGCGTCGGTGGCGATTGCCACACGGCTAAGCCACCGAAGATCAATACGAAGAGCGTTAAGAGCAGCGGAGATCGCACCATGCATCTGGCTTTCGTCAATATTGCGTTCATCACCTCACCTGATTTGTGTGCTGTGTGCGTTTGGTTCGAGCGCCGAATACGTACTCTGATCGTACACCAAACTTGATACATGGGCTGCGACGTATGGAAAACGGATGAATTGCGTTGGGGTGGAGTAGCACACGCGGCGGGCGTAACTATAATACAATTGGAAACAGATACGGAATTTGTAAACGCACCTCCACAACGCCGCTTGATCAAGAATAGATCGGCTGGATCGCTCATGAAACGACTCTATCTTGTTATTGTAGGTTTAATAGCGTTCGGATTGGTGGGGATCGCGCTGGGGCAGGACACCCTGGACGACTCCTTCGCAGAACATCAAGTGATCGGGCGGACTCGTCCGCAAGGCATGGTGTACGAGCCGACCTTCGATCAGATCGCGCTGGTAGATACGGTCGGGCGACTGCTGCTGGTTGATGGCGCGACCTACCAGACAAAGTTCACCCTTTACGAGAGCGGCCTTTACAGCGCCTACGAGTTCAGCCACGATGGCCTGTGGTTGGCGGTCGCGTTCGGGCGGCAGGTCGATTTGTGGAACACGCAAACAGGCGAGTTGGCGGCCAGCATCGAGCCGAACTCATCGCGCGGCATCGAGGGGACGCTGCTGTTCTCCGACGATGACCGCTTCATCCAGATGAACGTGCTCATCCCCGCGCCACCAGAACTCCGCCGCAGCGAAAACGACACCAGTATTCTGCCCTGGCTGTGGGATCTGCCGTCGGCGCGTGAAGATGGGCCGTCCTCGCTGCCGGATGGCTTGCTGGCGTTTCCGTTCTTCGATTATCGCAACGGGCTTGTCCTGGGGCCAAACGACAAAGCGATTGCCGCTTTGCCGGGTCGCCTCCAAATCCTCGACTTGGCCGATCTGTCATTTCCTGTCATCGGCGAGATCGACACCGACCGGCTGGAGCGCGACCCGCTGAGCATCTGGTTCAGCCTGCAAGATGAGCAGATCTACATCCGCCCCATCAATCAGAGCAACTTGATCCAGATCGATACCCAAACAGGCACACAGGTCGATATGCCAGTGGCGCGTTCGCTGGATGCCGCAAGCATTGAGCAAATTGGCGCGCTCGTGCCCAGCGCGCAGTCACGCGTGATCGGGCAGGCGAACGACCGCGAGGGCAACCCGTTTTTGCGGCTGCTGCTCGGCTCGGAATACCGCCGTGAATACAGTTATCACCCGCTGACGGTGACGCTCGTCGATGTGCTCGACCCAATCACGGTGCCAGATGATCAATTGGGGCTGCTGATCTACGTCCTTGACGAGCAGACCGGTCGTGGGCTGTTCGATTTTGTGCGCCCAGTGGACATCATCGATATGGCTTTCCACCCGGATGGCGACCGAATCGTGGTGCGGCGTGCATCGGGTCGGCAGCCCATCGAGGTGTACAGCCTGGACACAGGTGAACTGCTGACCAGCATCGTGCCCGCCCGGCCCGCGCAGCAAGGGAGTGAATATCTCCTCACGTACAACGAAACTGGCGATGTGATTATCGGCGATTACCAGCGTTTTGATGCCGTGACCGGACTGCCGATCTATCAAGATTTGCAGGTCAATCAAGGCGGTGTCGCGGACAGTTATTATTTCACGCAGGACAGTCAAGGGCTGGTCACGATCAGCGGTGATGATTGGTGGCTGTGGGATCTGGAAACGGGTGCTGTGGTGCGCCGTGAACATCTGAACGTCAGCGGCGGGAGTGTGTTAAGTATTTCGCCCGATGGCCATCGTTTCCTCATCGACAGCCCAGGGCAGCCGGGGCGCGAGGTCATCGACATTGGCCAGGATGCGGTGCGGCGCGTGCGCTTCGAGACCCTCCAAGATCGCGGCATCGCTGACATCATCCCCAGCCCAGACTGGGAGTACTTCATTATCGTGTACGGCCAGAATTCGTTCAACCAGCACTTCCCCAGCAACGAAGTGGGGATCTACAGCATCCGTGATGGTCAGCGTTGGTTCCTCGCTGGGGACGACTTGCCGCCGATCAACGGGCGGCGCTACGGTTGGATCGATAACGCGACGGCTTACGTCTTTGGGGTGAGTGTTGACGGGCCGGAGCGGATCTACGGACTGACGTATCACCCATCGGGGTTGCCGCTGTGTGTGGTCGAGGCGTTCCCCGATGTGTGGCCCGACTGGCGCATCCGTTGGGAGCAGTTGAACCTGCGCCTGCGCTCGGATCGGCTGGATGCGTTAACGGTGCGGCTCTGCGAAGCGCTGCCGACGGATGTCGAGGGCGTCAACGCGATCCTCAACCCCAGCCCCACACCAACGCGCCCGCCGCGCACCGCGACCCCAGCATTTATCGCCGGGGTGCCGGAATGCCTGACGCTGCTCTTCCCCGATCAAGCGTTGGAATATGCGCAGGAGTGGCGCGAGATCACGCGTGAACTCTCAAACGCAGAGATTGCGGAGTTCGAAACGCTGTTGTGCGAGGGCCTGACTCCACGCGGATCAAGCGACCGGAGCGAACAAGTCCAGTCGAGCGGCGGCTCCGATCCGGTCGTGATGACAATCGACATCGCTACAGGCCGCCGAGAGTTCGGTTCGTTCGTGCCGCGTGCGCAGCAAACGCCGAGTCCGTCGCTGGGTGTGGTGCTCGCCGAATACGAGCGGCTGCGCGGCTTGAGGCCAGACAGCGCCATCTTGAGTCCGAACGCTGAACTCCTCGCTGAGCGCACTTTCGACGGCAACATCCGTGTGTATCGGCTGGTGCAGCCTTACGCGACCTTGTCGGCGAATGCGACGGCGACCGCCGCGCCGCAAGGTGAAAATGTCCCGCGCAGTTTGGCGGTGCTGCCGACCGCGACGCTCGGTTTTTCGTCGGCGGGCGGGCCGCGCCCCACCATGACGCCCACCATGACGCCGACGCCGCCTCCGCGCGCCGATCAGCCGATTGATCAGGCCAACTTTGACGAGACCGAGACGGTCTGCCCGTTCGATGCGCGCTTTCTGGTCAGTGATCCGCCAGGGGACTACGATGCAGGTGGTCGTTTGCTGACGCACGGTGCCGGCAGCCAGATCGTATGGCTGCTCGATCCAGCGACCGGGGAACTGGTGCCCGATGAGACGGTGCTGCGCTGCGGCCTGGAAGGTGGACTGAGCTGCGATTTCTCGTTTGACCGGGACTGGGTGATCATCATCGGCAGCGACATCCGCGTTGCGCGTGCAGACGGCAGTGCTGCGACCGTGTTGTTCACACCGCTTGAGCAGCCGGTGTGGCCGCGCTCGACAGTGTGGCTGGGCGCGACCAACACGGTTGAGTACACCTACATCGGTTATCTGCCGGAGCGCTTCAACGAGGCGGTGACGCTGATACGTCGCTTTGACCCGGAGACCGGCGAACTGTCCGAGCCGTTCCGGCCACGCGGCCCAATCACGCTGACCCGCTTTGATACATCACTGCGCGCGACTGTGCAGCCGATGATGGGGCCTACACCTACACTGGCCGAGGGGGGATTTGCAACGCTCACGCCCAGCCCTATACCTGAGGATGCAGGCGCGCCAACGCTGACGCCGACTCAGCAGGCGGTCAGCGGCGCGCTCCAGACCGAACTGGTGAGTACGCAGCCGGGGGATGGGCCGCTGGCCGTCGTCCGAGTTGGGTTCAGCACTGGGCACAATCAGGGCTTCAACTACTACATCTATGACCGTGAAACCGAGGCGTTTGATCACTTCGCGCGGCTGGCGGAGTTCAACAACAACACGTTGGATTTTACCTGGCACCCGGTCGGGCGATTCTTCTACTATCGCTATCCCGACAATTCGGATTGGTTCGTGTTTGATGTCGAGGCGCGCGCGCATCGGCTGCTGGGCGATCTGCCGAGCGGTGAGTGGTCGCGGGACGGGCGGTACCGGGCGCGCTGGTTCAGCCTGCCGTCTGAAGCGATCGAAGCGCGCGCCGAAATGGGGTTGCAGAGTCCGAGTATCGCGGTGTGGGACAGCGAAACCGGGCTGACGCGCCGTTACTGCGTGCCAGGGACGAACCCGCAAGTGTCTGGCACTACGTTGCTGTGGTCGCCGGACAACCGCTATCTGGCGTTTCAGCATTCGCTGCGCGCTGACACTGGGAGCGAAGTCGCGCGCCCGCGTACATTCGTGCTTGATCGAGCGACAGGTGCGGTGACCGAGCTGACGTTCGACGCGGCGGGGCTGCTGGGGTGGGCCGAATGATCGTTTGGTCGGCAAGATCTGTGGCGGACGAATATCGAGGGGAAGGGAAAGGGGTATGAGCCGAACAAGGGCGCGTCACACTGTGCCCACACACCCAATGATACGCAAGGTGATCACGCTTGGATGCCTGCTCAGTTTCATCATCATTGCCAGCAGTGCAGCGAGATCGGTCATGGGGCAGGGGGAATTTCCAGACACGGGGGTGTTTGTCACAACGCAGGATTTTAGCTCGCTGCGCACCGGGCCGGGGCCGGCGTTTGCGCGCATCACCGTCGTTGATCCGGTCGTGACCATCCCGGCGATTGGCCGCAGCGTCGATGGGCGTTGGGTGCAGGTCGTCTACGATGGGCAGAGCGGCTGGATTGCGGCGTGGCTGCTGGTGTGGACGGGCGATTTCGCCTCGCTGCAAGTGGACGGCGTCGATCCAGAGCCGTTCGTGCGTGTGATGCGTTCGCCGGGGGGCACCGTCCGCGAAACGCCGCTGTATATCAACAATATCCGCCCCGGCGAGCCGATTGTCCGCACCATCCCGCGCAACACCAATGTGGAGATCACCGCACGGCTGGGCAACGAAGTCCAGATCCTGTACGAAGGTCAAACCTACTGGACCTATGGCTCGTACATTGCCGGCAGCCGCGCAAACGCCTTTGATGCGTCGTATGTGTTCTCGTACACACGGGTCTCGAACCGATTGGCTGCTGACATTGTTGCCAGTGAACGCACACTCGAGGCGATTGGCTCGATTTGGGTGCGTTTGGCGACGGGCAGCCCCGTGAGCTGCGGCTCGATTCCCGACCCCGTCACGATCAACCGTGCGTTGCGCGCCGACCTGGGCACACAGCCCGTCTTTACCCCGTTGGTCAACGCGCTGGACGATGCGACAACGCGCATCAACAGCGCGATTAGCTTATTTGAGGATGCGTGCCTGCGCCCAGATGATGCGTTTTTCGTCACTGAGTCCGAAGTGCGCAGCGCGCTCGAAACGGTGGATGGCGCGCAGCGTGCTCTGACGCTCGTCCTGTCACTTCAGCGTTCGCTGGCCGTCCGCGACCCGTTGATCAATCCGGATGCGCGTTAGCCCAGCGGGATTTTCATTTATTCGCCTGGATCACAGCCCAATTGGCTACCCTTTTTTCTCTGCAAGGTTCTCAACAAAGGAGCGATGTGATGCACAAGTCATTGTTTGTGATGGTAGGGATCGTCGTCGTGGGTGCGCTGCTGCTCACGGTACCGTTCGCAACATTCGCGCAAGATCAGAGTGAAGGTGAACAGCGTGTCCTCATCTGCGACCAGTTTGTCGGCAGCCCGGATAACCTGCGGACGAGTTACTACATGGGTGAGGGGGCGGGTTTGGTCGCTTCCGGCCAGTTGACTCGCGCGCTCGACAGCTACTCGTGCATCATCGAGCAGATCGACAGTAACTTTGTCCCGGCGTATATGGGGCGCGGGGCGGTCTATACCCAACGCCGCGATCTGGAGGAAGCACTGGAAGATTTCACTCGCGCGATTCAATTGTCGAATCGGTTTGCACCGGCGTACAACAATCGCGGCATCGTGTACGCGGCGCTGCGCGAATATGATGAAGCAGTTGCCGACTTCGACCAAGCGCTGCAGATTGACAGCAGCTTCACGTTAGCGCTCAACAACCGCGCCGTGATCTCGGCGCTGCGCGGGGATTTCGACACGGCGATCCGCGATCTGGAGCAGGCGATCTCGGTGACGGGTATCGACGGTGTCATTGCCGTCCTCCGTGACCCGGAGCGCGAAGAAGATGATCCTGACCCAGAATATGTGTTCAGCGATGCGCAGCCTTACGCGCTGCTGGGGATTGTGTATTCAGCGCAGGCACTCAGCAACTACCGGGATTATCTGCTGCTGACCGGATCAAGCGGTGATGCGCGCATTCAAGGTGCGGCGGGTGCGCTCGAGTCCCGCTTCAACTTCGAGCTGCGCTTAGATGATACGAGCTGGCTGCTGGTCGCCTCGTTTGATCCAGCGGGTTGAGGGCGTCATGAGCGTTAAGCGCTGGTTGCTACTGATCGGTCTGCTGGGGATGCTGGGTCAGGGAGCGCTGCTCCTGGCCCAGCCCGATGTGGACTGCGCGATGATTGCGCCGCCGGGCGTGGATGCATCGTATTTTATTGGGCAGGGGAACGCCTTTTTCGCGCAGAACGATTTCACACAGGCGATTGCCGCGTATACCTGCGCGCTGGAGACCAACCCCGACTTTGCGCCGGCCTACGTCAATCGTGGGTTTGCTTTTGCCGCACAACGCGCCGATCCAGAGGCGTTGGCGGATTACAACCGCGCGTTGGAACTCGATGAAGCGCTGGTGTCTGCGTACAACAATCGCGGCGTGCTTTACACCAACCAGGGGAATTTTGGGCTGGCAATTGCGGATTTCACCGTCGCCATCGCCCTCGACCCAGACAACGCCGCCGCCTACAACAATCGTGGCATCGTCCATGCCGCCGAACGGAACTATGATCTGGCAATGGCGGACATCAACGAAGCCATCGCCATTGATCCAGATTTTGCAGCGCCGCACGCGTCATTGGGGGCGCTCTATATTGCGCTAGCGCTCGAAAGCTACGCGATGTACCAGGCGATCGAGGGGGAACGCGCGCTGCTGCCCGGCGGCGAACCCGATCTGATCCTCGGCGGGTTGCAAGGCGCGCTCGAAACGGGCAACTTCGCTGTGTGGCTGCCGCTGCTCACCCCGGATCGCTGAGATGACCAGAGGACGGACGATGGTGAAGCGACACACACACGCGCTGGTCTTGATCACGCTGCTGGTCGTGCTGGCATTTAATGGGGCGGCGGTCGGTGAGCAGGTTCATGCCCAATCGTTCCCGGTCGATGCCGATGACGGGGGCGGCGGCGTGATCGTCGAAGCGCTGCCAGGGGATGCCCGCAGTATCGGCTCGCTTAACCCACTGCGCTGCAACGAATTGGCGTGCCGACGTATCACAGCGTTGTTATTCCCAACGTTGCTCGGCGTCGATTTGGAGCGTAGGGCCTACGTTGGCGGGGCGGAAGGCGGTTTGGCGGCAAGCTGGACCATTGACCCCGATGATCGCCGCCGCTTGACATTTACGCTCCGCGATGACGTGCTGTGGAGCGATGGCACCCCGATCACGGCGTACGATGTGTTCTACAGCTATTTGGCAATGGACAGCGGGGATTTCTCGTCGCCGTTTACTGACAATGTAAGAATTGATTTTCTGGGTGTCGCCCCGCGTGATGCGCAGCGGATCACGTTCGTTGCGCGCGAGGGCACATGCAGCGCGCTCAATCGCAGCGACCTGCCCGTCATTCCGGCGCATGTCTTCGCGCCAGAGTTTGCGGATGTGGCCGCCGATGCATTCGACCCTGACGGCGACCCGCTGGCACAGTTTGAGGCGTGGCAGGCCGACTCCGCGCTCGATTTTGGCTTTATCGGGGGGCACCCGTTTGATCGCGCGCCGAGCGTGACGGCTGGCCCATTCATGTTCGAGTCGTTCGACCCTTACGAGGGTGTCCGGCTCATTGCTGAAGATGGCAGACGGGCTTACGCTTTCGTAGACGCCGAGGGGGTCAGCGTCGCTGATTTGTTTGCGCGCGGCGAAGTCGATCTGGTCGTGAATCCGTCATACAACGAGCGCCAGATTATCCGCGCGCTCGACGATGCGCAGATCGCAGAATATGCTGGCACGGTTTGGTACTACATCGGCCTCAACCTAGCTGACCCTGACAACCCGCAGAATGCCTTTGATGACGATGGCGAACCGCTCGATCAGGGGCGGCACCCTGTTTTCGGCGATGAGCGGGTGCGCCGGGCGATGCAAATGGCGATTGATGTGCCCGCGCTGATCGAGGCCGTGACGCTTGGCAGCGGCACGGTCATCGCAGGTGACCAACCGCCGATCTCGTGGGCCTTCGACCCGGATCTGCAACCGGTCGGTTACGATCCGGTCGGTGCGAGTCGGCTGCTCGATGAAGCGGGCTGGCGCGATGACGATGGCGACGGCATCCGTGATTGCGTTGAGTGTCTGGACGCGACGCCGGGGCGCAGCCTGAGTTTCCAGCTTGCCTATGCCGACAACCTCCCTGACGCCGCTGTCACCGCCCTGATTATCGAGGAGCAGCTTCGGCGGGTTGGAATGCGCGCCTTCCTGCAGCCGCTTAGCTCAGGCGGCCTTGTTCAATATGCTTTATCTCAAAGGCATGATGCCTTTTTGTTTGGTGCTTCGGGTGCTTTTCCCGTAGATCCAGGCCAGGTAGAAACGTTTACCCGTGCGGGCGATGTGGTCGATGAACTGAGTAACACCAGCTCATATCACAATGCCCAGGTCGAAGCGCTGCACGCGGAATTGGTGGCTGTCGCAACGTGTGATCTCGACGAGCGTGCGGCCATCCACCACGAAATCCAGGCAATTCTTCAGGAGGAGCAGCCGATGATCTGGCTGTTCGCCATCAATGAGTTTGTCGCAGCCCGGCGCGCGGTGACCGGTTTTGACCCGCGCGTGGGTGATCCGCTGTGGAATATTCGTGATTGGGTGGTGGTGCGGTGAAGGAGGCGATGATGCGCAAGGGGTTCGCGGCGGTGCTAATCGTGGCGATGCTGCTGTTGGGGGTGGCGTTGGTTAGCGCACAGATCGTACCTGAGGACGATTTCACGATGACGGTGCGGGTGGAAAGCGCCTTTGTCCGCGCCGCGCCATCGCTGGATGCCGAAGTCGTCGCCTCACTGTTCGATGATGATCGGCTGGAGGCTGTGGGCCGCAACCTCGATGGATTGTGGTTTCAGGTGCGGCGGCTGGGGCGAATGAACAACATCGGTTGGGTGTTCAATGAGGTGGTGAGCTGGGATTTCTTGCCAGAGAACTTGCCCCTGACCGAATTTGAGACCGGGCGCACCGGCCCTGCGCTGTTGACGACTGATCCGGGGTTTGCGGCGTTCATGGAGGACAATGCCAACCTCCGTACGGAACCCGCGCTTACGGGCGAAATTCTCACGGTGGTGCCTGTTGGCTCGACCGTGCCTGTGCTCGAACGCAACCAGGACGGGACGTGGCTGCGGGTGCATTATTTGGGCACGGAAGGCTGGATCGCGGAGTTCACGGTGCGCAAATTCGCCAATGTGTTTGATCTGGCGTTGGCCGAAGGGCTGCCGCCGCTGAAGACGTTCGCTATCTTGATCATTCCGCCGGAGGTGCAGTTAGCTCAGTTGCAGCGGTTGCGCGACTTCATGACCAACAGCCGCGCACTCTCCGATCAGTTGGCCAGCTACTGGCTGACGGTTCAGCGTGGCGAAACGATGCCCTGCGCGCCGCCGGCCTTTGTGGAAGAATACATGGCGACCGCACAGGACATCCGCGAACTGCCGGAATTGGATCGCTATTTGCCGCAGGTCACCGATGGTATTTTCAACTTGAATGTCGCCATTGAGCTGCTGTACATCTGCGGAACGTTCAACCCAGATGTTGTACAGCGTGCGCGCAACGGGGCAATCAACGCACGGGTGATCTTCGATGCCAACCTGGAACGGCTCGACAATCTCGAAGAGAACATTATCATCATCGAATGATCGATGTGACGATGCCTGGGTAAGTGAAAGGGTTTGATATGTTGAAGCGAATGATTTTGGTCGCAGTTGCGCTTATCAGCACCGTGCTGGTCTTTGGACTGGGTGCCTCGGCGCAATCGGACTCAATGTTTGGGCTGACCTCCGAGGAAAACGTGATTGTACGGGCGGGGCCGGATTTCGCCTATGCTGCGGTTGCTCGGCTGCCGCGCAATGCTTCGGTTGAGATCCTGGGCCGGGCGGGGGATTTCTTCCGCGCGTGGGATGGCCGTCAATGGGTGCAGGTGCGGGCTGGTGACGGTAGCGTTGGGTGGATTTATGCGCGTCTGCTGCGCACGAGCCGCGCCTTCAACTCGATCCCGCCGACCGGGCGGCTGCTGCCACGCGATGCCAACGGGCGCGTCCCGGACGGGTTCGATCTATCGACCAACGTCTGTGATCAGTGGCAAGGTGAGTTCACGCTGTCCGGCAATTTCATGGCGGGGGATACGCAGTTGGTGACGACCTACCCGACGCTGCAAGGTGCCAACGTCTACAGCGTGATCACGATTGCACCGTCGGGCAACCGCACGGCCTTCGACAGCGAAACGGGCACTGCGATCATCGAACTGGATCGGCTGCCATTTGAGGGCGGTACCTACACCTGGCGCGTCGTGCCTTACTGGACAACGAGTACCTCGCGGTTCCGGTGGCAGCAGGTCTGTTTGCTGCGCACTGGCGGCACTTTTGAGAAGCCGTTCACCGGGCGGCAAACGCCGACCCCCGAAGGGGAGTGACGGTCAAGCGAACCGTTTGTGGGGCGTCGCGGATCGATCTGCGACGCCCTACCATGTAGGTTATTGTGATTAACTGGTGAGCTGCGCCGACCAGCGCATCAACTCAGCATGGGTGGGGGCGTTGGTTGCGCCGCCGACGCCCGTCACCGACAGGCCGCCGCAGATATTGCCGTAAATCCCAGATTGTTCGAGGCTCGCGCCCTCAACAATATAGCCATACAGGAATCCGGCGTTGAAACAATCGCCAGCGCCAGTAGTATCGACAACTTCTCCTGCTTGAATCGCTGGAACATGCGTCACAGCCCCCTGGTGACCGATCAACACCCCGTTGGCCCCATCCTTGATGACCACCACATCGATCACTTGCATCAACCGATCTAGCGCACTTGCCACATCATCGGTTTCAGCGACGATCACAGCTTCTCTTGCGTTCGGCATGAAAATATCGACTTCCCGCGCTAGATCACGGCATTTGCACGGTTGGTGCAGGTGAGGGCCATCCTGGCAGTCCATCGAAATCGTTGCGCCCTTGTCGCGGGCCACCCGAATCAGCGCCATCAGGTCTTGTTCAAGCATGAAGCCGCCGATATGCACATGCTTGAACTCGCTGCGTTGCAAACTGTTGAGCCAGTGCTGATACAGATCGTCCGGGTCGGGGTCGGCGTAAGTGACGAAGGCGCGCTCGCCGCTGAACGGAATCGACGTTGTCACAAGCCGATAGGGGCGGTCCACGACCTTCGCCAACGACAGATCGACCCCTTCCTGCCGTGCCAGGTCGTGGACGAAGTGGCTGTAGGAATCGTTGCCAAAGTAGGCGGGCCAGCCGACGTGTGCGCCCAAGCGCGTGAGCGAAGCCGCTGTGATGTACATGGCACCGCCGGTCGTCGTGAGGTCGGTGGAACAGATCTCACGACCGAGCGCCGGAAACTGCGGCATTCCGGAAAAAATCTGATCGAAAAAATAAACACCTAAAACAATAATATCGTATTTCATCAGCGCCAGGTCCCTACGTATTGATGGTGTGCTGCTAAATAATCGTTGATGATCGTATGCGCCAGCGCATACGATCCCACCAGCGGATGGGCGGCCAGGGCATCGACGGCCCGCGCCCGATCCCGGTTGAGGATAGCTTCCACGGCTAAACGTTCAAAGTGTTTGACCGCTCGCATGAGCAGATAAGGCCCCTCAGGGACATCGCCGATTTGAAGCGGATGGATGCCACTGCCATTGACCTCACAGGTGATTTCGATGACATCGTCGCGGTGCATCCCGTTGATCGCACCGTTGTTAGGCACGTTCAGCCCAATGCGCAGCGGACGATCCTGAGTGAGGGCGAGTGCGGCACGCAGCGCAACCCCCGCGTAACCCCCAACTTCGGCTTGCACTTCGTGAACAGGTTTGGTCTCGGCGGTGGGGTGTGTCCGCGCTTCGCGCAAGGCTTCATCGGACTCCGCATAGGCCATGTAGCTGGCATTGCGCCGCCGATTGTACGCATCGTATTCGCTGAGCAGTTGATCTGGGGCGACTTTGCGCAGGGTTGAGAAAAGCTGTTCGTTCAGCAGCTTGACTTCTTCGCCCCGCGTGATTTCTTCTGCCAGGATGCGCTCGACGGCGACATCGCGGAAGTAGTAATAAAACAGGTACTCGTTAAGAAACAGGCCCATCCGCTCGACGAGTTCCTGGCCGAAAAAGCGCAGATGCGTCGCGTTGATGAACGCCGGATCGCGCAGCAACTCCGGCAGCACATCTTGCCCAGCTACGAGTGCCCGGCGCGTCCACGAGAGATGGTTGAGGCCGAAGACCTCCGTTTTGACCGAGTCAACGGGGCGCTTGAGCCAATCGGCGATGGCGTGTTGGGCGGTGTTGGCGCTGTCGCAGATGCCGACGACTCGGCGGAACCCCGCTGTGTGCAACGCTTCGGCCACCAAGCCCGCTGGATTGGTGAAGTTGAACGTCCAGGCTTGCGGCGCGAGGGCTTCCGTGCGTTCGGCGACATCGATCAGCACGGGGATGCTGCGCATCGCCATGCTGAAGCCGCCCGGCCCGGTCGTCTCTTGGCCGAGGATGTTGTGCCGCAGCGCCAACCGCTCGTCGAGGATGCGGCCATCTTCAAAGCCGACACGCACCGTCGTCACGATCACGTTGGAGTGGCGGATGGCTGCGTCAAGATCAGTGGTGGGGATGATGCGGAAGGGGCTGCCAGCCCCCTCAACAATTTGCTGGCAAAGCGACGCCATCAGGTCAAGACGACCCTGATCGATGTCCATCAGCCACAATTCCTGCAAATCCATGTCGGCGGCGAAGGCCAGCGCCCCGCGCACAAATTCCGGCGCGCGCACGCCCCCGCCACCGATCAACGCGAGTTTCATCGCCACCTACCCCTTGAGTGCGCCGGAGACCATCCCCCGAATGAAGCTGCGCTGGAAAAAGATATACAATATCAGTACGGGTAGAAACAACATAATCGACCCAGCGGCCATCACGGGAATGTCGGTGGTGTAGCGCCCGCGCAGCAGCGCCAACCCGACAGGCAGCGTCCGCAGATCACCGGAGGCCAAAACCAGCACCAGGAAGAATTCGTTCCAAGTCCACATAAACAGCAACACCACCAGCGACAGCAGTGCCGGGCGCGACAGCGGAAACAGAATCCGCCAGAGGACACCCCAGGTAGTGCAGCCATCGACCACCGCCGCATCGATCAATTCGCGGGGCATGTTCTTGAAGTTGGCGCGCATCCAGAAGGTGCCGAACGCGAAACTCAGCGCAATCTGTGGCAAGATCAAGGCCCAGTAGGTATTACGCAACCCAAGATCATCCATAAGCTGCCACAGTGGGATGATGACCGCTTCGAACGGCACCATCAAGCCCAGCAGAATGATCAGCAGCAGAATGTTATCGCCAGGGAAGCGGAACATCCCGAAGCCGAAACCGGACATCGTCGCCAGGATCGACGAAATGATCACGACCGGCACGACGACGATCACGCTGCTCTGAAAATAGGTTGAGAAGCGCGCGCCGTTCCAGGCTTCGACGAAATTGTCGAAATTCAGGCTGGCAGGCGGGGCAAACGGACTCGCCGAGAGTTCCGCCGTCGTTTTAAATGCTGTGAACACGATGCCGACGAAGGGCAGCAGCGCGATCAACAGGAAGAAGCTGAGCAGTACATAACTGAACCAGGTACGGCTGTGTTGGCGGATGGTCGTGATGTTAAGCATTACGATCATCTCGTGACTGTACCCAGAAGACGACCGCCGAAACCGTCACGATCACGAGGGCCATCGTCACAGCAATTGCCGCACCATACCCCGCACGATTGAAGCGGAACGTCTCCTCATACACCATGTAGCTGGTGACCCAGGTCTCTTTGCCCGGCCCGCCGCGCGTGAGCACAAACACCAGATCGAAGACGCGCAGCGCTGCGATGAATGTCAGCACAAAAGCGACGATGATCTGCTGGCGCAGGCCCGGCAGCGTCACGTAGCGGAACTGCTGCAATGCATTGGCCCCGAACACTTTGGCAGCGTCGTATAACTCCTCGTCAATGGCCTGAATGCCTGCCAGAAACAGCACCATCGCCAGGCCGTATTGCACCCATGACCCGACCGCGCCGACCGCGTAACGCGCAAATGTGAAATCGCCCAACCAGGGGCGCACCCACGACTCCAACCCAACCAGGGTGAGCAATTGGTTAATTGGCCCGTCGATGGTGAAGAGCCAGCGCCAAATGATGCCGACGACGACCATGCTCATCACTTGCGGGATGAACAGGCCAGTGCGGAAGAAAGCCATACCGCGCAGCTTGCCGCGCGTCATCAATGAGGTCAGAAAGAGGGCGAAGATAATGGGGATGATCGTATAGAAGACGACAAAAAAGGCGTTATTGCCGATGGCACGCCAAAAATCGCGGTCGTTGGCGAGTTCGATGTAGTTGTCGAACCCGATGAAGGTGGCTTCGCTGAACCCTGTCCAATCGAAGAAGCTGTAGCGCACGGTGCTGATAATCGGGATGAGCACAAAAACGAGATAGATCAGGAAGCCGGGCAAAATAAACAGATACGGCTGGCCCCAGCGCCCTAGCGCACGCCAAAAACGTTGATCGATTGCGGCGACGCGACCAGCAGCTTGTGTCTGTGAGGATGGGGAAGGGGTTGGCAGCCCGCCAACCCCCTCGTCTTGCACAGCATACGGCAAGCGATCTTTACTGTCCAGCTTGATACGCCTCGTCCACGGTTGCCACAAATTCCTCAGGTGTGACAACGCCGGCTAGCAGTTCCTGAATGAACGCGCCAACATCCGAAACCGTCCAGTCGAAATAGTGACCGACCTTATCGGCTGCGCTGATGGTGTTCCAGGCGTTGACCAGATCAGCGGTGAGGGTGCCTTCGGTCAGCAGCGACTCATCGACCGCCACTGCCGGAAGGAAACCCTGCTCAAACAGGAGCGCGGCAGCTTCGGGGCTGGTCACCAGATCGATGTAGGCTGCGGCCAAATCTGGATTTTCGCTGTTTGCGCCGATGCCGTAGGCCAGGCCAACCCCGCCGATGGTGGGGGCGACTTCTTCACCCAGCGGCGACGGCATGAGGAAGAACCCGACCGCTTCTTCGCCCATCACATCGATGATCGAACCGGAATTCCAGCTACCCGCCAGCCACATGGCGCTTTCGCCGCTGGTGAATTCAACGAGCGCGCCGTTGTCGTTGTCGAGACCTTCGAAACCGTTCGAGAAGTAGCCGGCTTCGGCCCACGCAACGACCTGTTCCGCAGAAGTCACCGCGCCTTCATACGCGAAGGTGCCGCCTTCGTTGCGGTACATGAAGTCGTCAATGTCCGCCAGATCCGAGTAGGCGTGGTTAATCGCGCCATAGGTGTGGATGCCCGGCCAGGCATCCAGATTGCCGAAGGTGATCGGCGTGATGTCAGCCTCGGCGATGGTCGCCAGCGCGGCTTCAAATTCCTCGAAGGTGGTGGGAATGTCCAGGCTCAGGTCAGCGAAGATGCGCTTGTTGTAGAAAATGGCGACGACTTCGGCGGTGTTGCTGACGCCGTAGAGATCACCGCTGCCGAACTGCGCGCCGTCGGCGGTGACGCTGTTACGGGCGTGCAGGCCCAGACCGTAGCGGCTCCACCAGTCGAATTCATCGGCGTAATCGTTGAGCGGCAGCAGCAGCCCGGCTTCAACCAGGGCGGCCATGTTGTTCAGACCCTGATTGATCATGGTGACATCTGGTCCGGTCGCTGCCGAGAGTTCGCGCGGCAGCAGCAGACCGAGGTCATCGGTGGTGTAAGCTTCACGCACGACGGTGACGCCGGGGTTGGCTTCCTCGAACATGGCGTTGAGGGTTTCGATCATTTCCTGCTCAGCATCGCGGGTGAAGTTATCCCACACGACCAACGTCATCTCATCCTGGGCTGCCGCTGGGATCATACCAACGATCAGCAGGGCAGCGAGCAGAGCAAAAATCACTTTACTATTGCGCATAATGAGGAGACTCCTATGTTGTAAATTGGATTGACTCTGGGGTCTTTGATACAATACAAATTATAACATACATCAAGTTTATGCCAAGCTGCATCTTGCAGTGGTCTGCAATGGTCTGTAATA
>JAADYY010000591.1 GCA_010092805.1 Chloroflexota bacterium
GGGTGCCGCCACGCCCCTCAAACATTCAGTGGCCGGGCGATTGGCTATCGATCAGGGGTGACGCGCCTTTGCCTGATCATACAGTGTGACGTACTCGCGGGCGCTCTTGCTCCAACTGAAATCGGTGCGCATGGCGCGCTCCTGCATCCGCTGCCAGGCATCAGGGTTGTTGCGGAAGGTGGTCATGGCCCAGCGCAGCGTGTTGACGACGGCTTCGGGTTCTTGCCACTGGAAACTGAACCCCGTGCCGTGATCAGCCAGGTCGTTGTCGTAATTCTGGACGGTATCGGCCAGGCCGCCGGTTTCGCGCACCAGGGGCAGCGCCCCGTAGCGCATGGCGATCATCTGCCCGACGCCGCAGGGTTCGTAGTGACTCGGCATCAGGAACAGATCACAGCCGGAGTAAATGCGCTTGCCGACCGCTTCGTTGTAGCCAATGAACGCGTGGGCACGCCAGCGGAAGTCGGCGCTCAGCCGCCACACCTGCTCGTCATATTCCGGCGCGCCCGATCCCAGGATCACGACTTGCGCATCACCGGACTCTTCGAGGATGCGGCGCAGTGCGGGCAGCGCCAGATCAAGGCCTTTCTGCCACACCAACCGCGAGACCATCCCAATCACAGGGGTGGTGTCGCTGACCTTCAGGCCAACACCCGCTTGAAGCTGCCGCTTGTTGAAAATGCGCTTGTCGCGGAAGCTGTCGGCGTTGTAATTGACCGCAATGCCTGGATCCGTCTCTGGGTTCCACAGCTCCACATCAATGCCGTTGAGAATCCCATGCAGGTCGTCGAGGCGCGTGCGCAGCAAATCATCGAGGCCGTAACCCATATACGGGTACTGAATCTCGATGGCATAGCGTGGGCTGACGGTGGTGATGATGTCGGCATAGGCCAGCCCAATCGCCAGCAGATTGTCGGTGAGGCCGCGCGCGACCAGCCCGTCGTGGTTGTCACGGCTCGGAATGCCCAACTCCCACAACCATCCACCTGCATATTCGCCCTGGTAGGCCATGTTGTGAATGGTGATCATCGTGCCAACAGATTGCCAGCGCGAATCTTCCTTGCGCCGCTCGTCGATCAAGAAGGGCAGCAGGCCGGTGTGCCAATCGTTGACGTGCATCACATCCGGGAACCAACCGAGCCGCTCGCTCAGCATTTCCACCGCCGGGAGCGTCGCCTGGCTGAAGAAGATGTAACGCGGCATATCGAAGGCCCACTCGCTGTAGACGCTGCTCTCCTCGCCGAAGAACGGCCAGCCCCGCAGGAAATAGATAGGCACCCCGTCGTAGACGGTGTGGTACAAATCAACGACGCTGGTGCCGACCGGGCGTTCCAGATCGAAGGAGAAGAGATACTCAATGTTGTAGTGGTCTTGGTTGATGAAGCGATAGCAGGGCATGAGCACGCGGGCATCGATGCCTAAGTTGCGCAGCGCTTTGGGCAGCGACCCCACCACATCTGCCAAGCCACCGACTTTGGCAAACGGATCGACCTCTGCGCTGACGAATAGCACATTCATGAAAATTCTCCTGGCGCGTGATTAATCCTCATACTGATACGTGGCGAACCAGCGATAATCGATATCTGGGAAGACTTTATCGCGTTCCCACAATTCCTGCGCCAGAGCGACATCCGGTTGCTTGGCTTCCAACCCGTCACACAGGGTATCGAAGCGTTCCAGGTGCTGGTTGAAGCGCTGGATCGCATATTCGCGGGCCTGCGCGGTCGTGACCAGGAACGGCCAATCTGAACTTTCCAGCAGCAGCAGCTCGCGCGCGGCCTGCTTCAAAACGAGTGCTTCTGCTTCGGAGGGGGCGCTGATCTCGTTGGCGAGCCGCTCCATGCGCAGTTCCGCTAAATGGATCGGCTTCCACATCCAACTGGTTTCGGAATTGTTCCACACAAAGTGGCCGCCGCCTGCACCCCACGAACTTTCTGGCAAGCTGAGGACTTCGGTGGGGGGGCTTTGGCTGATGAAGCTGGTTGAGGTGGTCAGTTGAATCTCTGGGTTGCTGGCTAAATGGCGCAGCACTTTGCCCAGCCATGTGACGCCTTCAAACCACCAGTGGCCGAACAATTCGGTGTCGTAGTTGGCGCTGATGATGCCGAACTGCCCGGTGGTTTCGTGGTAGTTGCGCAGTTCATCGCCGATAAGGTGTGCGAAGTGCTCGGCGTGTTGGTCCACTTTGTAATCGGCCCAGTCCGGGTGATAATAATCTTTGTCGCCCAGCTCAACATCGCGCCCGGTGATGCGCCAATACTGAATGCCGCTGGTACTGGCTTTGCGATGGAACTCGCGGTAGTCGTAGTCACCGGGGTAGCCGTGCTCCGCGCTCCACACCTGCTCGCCGACCCGGTTGTTGCGCCCCATCACCACGACGCCGGAATGATGATCATCTGCGGGCCAAGTATAGGTATCATTGACGAAATAGGGTTGGAAAGTGGTGGCGGTGCGTTCGGGGATTTTGGCTTCCAGCGGCGCGACGACATAGCGGCGGCGGATGGCACCATAGGGGCCAATGACATCGCCCGCCGCAATCCCCACCGGGTAGCCACCGGTGATGGTATGGGTCTCGCTGAAGAAGACTTTCAGCTCGTTGCGGGCCAGAAAGTACTCGATCCCGGCGCGTTTTTCGTCGTCTTCACTTAGATACCCAGGGCGGTAGGCGCATTCCGGCAGCCAGACGGCACTGGGGCGGCGGCCAAACATCCGCTGGTAGCTGCGGATGCCCATCTTCAACTGCCCTTCGATGCTGCTGTCGCGGCTTAACAGCGGCAGGTAGCCATGTGTGGCCGCCGAGGTGATGATCTCGATGAAGCCGTCTTCTTGCAGCTTGCGGAACGCGCCGATGATGTCGCGGTTGAAACGCGCGTCCAGCGTGTGTTTGACTCGCTCGAATTCCTCTTTGTACCATTCGGCCAGATACCGTAGGTGTTCCTGGTTTTCTTCGGCTTCGAACAAGGCCATATCTTCTGTGGCGGCCTCGATGCGTGTTTGTAGATACTGATCGAGGTGATCTAGGATGTCCGCGTCGGCGAGCTGTTCGGCAAGCACGGGCGTGATCCCGATGGTCAGGCGGTAAGGTACGCCTTCCTCTTTCAAATCATAGAGCATCGCCAACAAGGGAATGTAGGTTTCAATGGCGGCTTCATGGATCCATTCTTCACCATGCGGCCAACGCCCTGCCAAGCGCGCGTATGGCAGGTGACTGTGTAAGACGAACGTGAAGGCTCCTATCGCGGACACAAAGGTTTGCTCCCGATCAATCTGGCTATCGCCCGGTAATCTGTTTGAGAGATTGTAACAATTTGTCGGTGAGAGGTGCAAATTAAGCGTGAGGGAACACCATCGTGAAGATGCTGCCGCGCCCCACTTCGCTGCGTGCGGTGAGGTAACCGTTGTGTGCCTCGGTCACTTTGCGCGCGATAAACAACCCCTGCCCTAAGCCGCGCGGATCGATGCGTTTGCCGCCGGGGTTGCGGGCTTCCCCACGATAAAACCGCTCGAAGATGTGCGGCAGGTCTTTATCTGCAATCCCAACGCCGGTATCGACGATCTGAATGGCGAGGTGGCGGTCGTCGGAGCGCGCTGCTGTCATGATGATGTGCCCGCCCGGTTCGGTGTACTGAACGCTGTTGCGCAGCAGGTGCCCCAGTGCCCAGCGCAAATAGCGTTCGTCGCCGCGCGCTTGCAGCTGGGTGAGGTCGCGCGCCATCACCGCGACATCGAGGTTGGCGCGTTTGATCTCTGGGTCAAGGCCCAGCACGACCCCCCACACCAGCGCCTGCACATCGATTACATCGCTGCGGATGCTGAAATTGTCGCTGCTGAGTTCGGAAATATCCAGCAGTTCGACGATCATCCGGTCGAGAATATCGACGTTGCGGCTGAGAATTTCAAGCTGGCTGCGGCTGGGCTGTTCGGTGTGCTGGATGACCTCGCTTACGACTTTGATGACGGCCATTGGCGTGCGCAGTTCGTGCGAGATGGCGGTGATGAACTGATCTTTGAGCCGCTCGGTGAGCACGTCCTGGGTGACATCGCGCAGCACGATGATGGTGCCCAGCCGCTGGCCGGAATCATCGGCGACGGCGGCGAGCTGCGCGCCCAGGATACGATCATTGACATGGACGCGGGTCGGTTCGCTCAGCGGGGACACTTCCGCGTCAATGTGGGTGATTTCGCGGTAATGGTTGAACAGGCTGCCCAGCTCTGTTTCCCAAAACGTCTTGATGCTGCCCAACAGCCGCCGCGCCGCCTCGTTGACCAGCACCAGCCGCCCTTCGTTATCCTGCATGATAACGCCTTCATCGATGGCCGCCAGAATGCTGTTGAGCCGGTCGATCTCAAGGTCGCGCTGGCGCAACGCTTGCTGCAAGTGCGCCCCTTCGGCGCTCAGCGCACGGGCGAGAGTCGTGTCGTCTGAGCGGGTGCGCCGCCCCAACCCCTGATACAGGCGGCTGAACAACTTTTCGGAGGCCGTCCCCAGCCAATTGACTCGTTGGATGACATCGCTGAGTTCTTGCGCATCGCGCTGTGGTGGTCGCTCGGTCATCGCGTCCTCAGTCGTTCTGCTTACTATTGACGATGTCATAAAGGGTGGAGCGGAGTTGTTCGAAATCGGGCAGCGGCTTGTTCAGAATATGATCAACCCCGCTGCTGCTGATCATTTCTGCCCGTTCTGTTTCGCTGAGCGAATACGCCGTCATGAGCACAATTGGCGTTTGCTGGAAGGCTGTGAGCGTCCGCATCCGCTGGGCCACTTCGTTCCCCTTTTTGCCCGGCATCCGGATGTCCATCAAGACGAGTTCAGGCACATTTTGCTCCTGACCACTCTCGAAGGCATCGAGCCAATCCCAGACTTTCTGCCCGTTCTCGAAGATTACGGGGTGGTGCCCCCAAACCTGAAACATGGTAGCGATCAGGTTGCGGATGTCATGTTCATCCTCGGCAACTAACCATATCATAACGCTCTCCGTAGTGAAGCTTCAATCTAACCGGGAGTAGACGCAGCATAGGCCTATAATATTAAGTATAGCTGAATTTAAGGCGCACGACCGCACCGAAGTTTGCCTAAAGACGGTAAGAAATTTATCATAGTCATAGACTGGTCGAATTTGGGTTAGACTTGGGCATCGATCAATCGTCTTGGAAACGCTGCCGCTGCCACACGACTACCCGCAGCGGCGGATTGTATCCCTGAAGGCGAGCAAACACGAGGAGTTGAGCGTTGTCAACGTGGATGGTTGTAGAAGACGAACCGGATATTTACGAAGTGCTGCTGGCAATGTTCGAGATGTGGGGCATTGAGGGTGTGGCGTTCGTTGATGGGGAAGAAGCCGCTGCCTGGATCGATGAGGTGGATCGCGGGGGGATGCCCGGCGAACTGCCCGAACTGGTGCTGCTGGATATTCGGCTGCCCGGCGTGATCAGCGGCCCGATGGTGGGTGAGCGGTTGCGCAAGAGCGCTGTGCTCGGCGATGTCGCCATTGTGCTCATCACAGCCTACAAGCTGTCGGCGGATGAAGAACGGGCCATCGTCGCGCAAGCGGGGGCCGACTTGCTGCTGTATAAGCCGCTGCCCAAGTTCAACGAACTCAAGCTCCAACTGGAGCGGGTGCTCGCTGAGCGGCGGGCGTTGGCTGCCTCGCGCAGCAACAAGTAGCGCCCCATGCGGAATGTCGCTCCTTCACGGTCATTGGTGCGGCGGGCGAACCAACTCAAATCGCTTGCGTTTCTGGTCGGTGCGGTTGGGGTCTTCGCGTTGGCGTTGGGGTTGTTCATGAATGCGGTGCCGATTGTGGTGCCCAGCGCGCCGGGTTATGGGGCGTACACGCTGGCGAGCGATGCGATCCTGCTGGCGGGCATCCTGCTGGGGATCACGGCGCTTGCGCTGGCGATTCGCGCATTTACGTGGAAAGTTGACAACGACCTGGCGAAGATCACCGCCGACGCCTTGACCCAGCAGATGAACGCGCCCAACGTGGGCCGCCGCCTGGATGATCGGTATGTCTTCATCCGCAATGTGAGCAAATTTCAGATCGGCTATGTCGATGCGGTGCTGCTTGGCCCGCCGGGCATTTTGATCCTGCGCATTCTAGATGTCGAGGGCAGCTTTGCCAACGAATTCGCCGACTGGCTGCGGCAGACTGGCAGCGATCAAGCGCCGGAGTTTCTGCCAGCGCGCATTGACCCCAGCCGCGAGACGATCAAGGACATGAACAAGACGCGCGAATTTTTGGCTGCGCGTGGCTTCGACAACCTGCCGATTTACGGGCTGGTCGTGTTCACTAACCCGCGTGTGCGCTTGACTGCCGACCGCCCGCATGTGCCCATCACCCATGTCAACCACCTGTACGCGAACCTGCGGCACGATTATTTAGCGATGCTGGATCGGCTCGGCGATGAGCAAATCGAGGCGATTGAGCGCGAATTGTGTGGTGGCCGCTGTCAATGATCGACGTCTGATGACTACGCGGCTGCTACTAGCATCGGTCGGCGCAGGCAAAACCGAGACGGCGCAGGCTGTATTGGTGACGCTCAAACGGGTGCAGCCGTTGGCGCAGGTGTGGGTGCTGCTGGCCACCGAACGGCAGATCGTCTCGTTCCGCGAGCGACTGATCGCCCATGAGCGCGTGTACGGGAATGTGCAGTTCTTCAACTTCTACAGCTTGTACCGGCGGCTGCTGGCGAACGCGCGCCAACCGCAGCGCGTGCTCGATGACACTGCCCGCTACGGGCTGATCCGGACAGTGCTCACCAACCTGAGCGCCGCTGGGTTGATCAAGCGCTACGCCCCCATCGCAGATTTGCCGGGGTTTGTGCGGGTGCTGGCAGATTTCATCTACGAGCTAAAGCAGAATCTCATCACCCCAGATGAGTTCGAGTCGGCGGCGCAGAGCGTCAAGGAGCAGGAACTGGCGCGCATCTATCGCGGCTATCAGGCGATTCTGCGCGAATATAATCTGGTGGATCGCGAGGGCGAAGGCTGGCTGGCGCTGCGCGCCCTGCGGCAATATCCAGAATTGGGCTGCGCTGTCGATCTGCTGGTGGTCGATGGCTACGATCAGTTCAACGTATTGCAAACCCAACTGCTCACGCTGTTGGCCGACCGCGCCCAGGAAGCGCTCATCACATTGACGACGGTGCCGGGCCGGACGGCGACGATTGGGCGGCGCTTTACACGCGCGCTCCAGCGGATGGACGCGGCGGCACACGCTGAGGGTGTCAGACTGACCCGGCATCCCGGCGTCGGCGATTTTCAGGACGCACGTCACCCGGCGCTGCGGCATCTGGCCGAGCAAATCTTTCGCCCCAACCCAAAGACTCGTCCGGCTGAGGCGGATACCAGCGGCGGCGTGCAGTTTATCGAAGCGCCCGACCCGGCGGCAGAAGTGGGGGCGGTGCTGCGGCGGATCAAGCGGCGGCTGCTGGACGGCGCGCGCCCCGATGACATGCTGATCGCGGTGCGCGATTGGCCGGGGTACAGTGGCCACCTCAGTGCGCAGGGCCGCGTGTATGATCTGCCATTGGCGCTGCATTACGGCGAGCCGCTGCTCGAAAACCCGGCGATTGCCGCGCTGTTCGATTTGCTGGCGCTGCACGAAACGGATTTTCGCCGCCGTGACCTGTTGGATGTGCTGCGGTCGCCGTATTTCGCCGTCCCAGGGATGGACGCCGCGCAAGTCGAGTTGTTGGAGCGCGTCAGCCTGGATCTGCTGGTGACAGGCGGACGCGCGGCGTGGTTGGCGGCTATCGGCACGGCGGTCGAAGCGGCGAGTCAAACGACACTCACACCCGCGCGGGCGAACGATGAGGATGACGAACCCGATGAGGCCGCAGCGCCACTGGATGCGGACTCGCTCAAGACGCTGCTTGTTGCTCTGACGCGCTTCTTCGACGCTGTGACCCCACCATCGACGAGCACGATGGCAGGCTTTATCCGCTGGATCGAAGATTTGATCGGGCCGGATGACGCGCTCGACCCCGAAGCCGCGACGGATGAGACACTGCCCGCGCCCGCCTACACGCTGGCGCTGCCCGCGCAGATCCGCGCCTCGATCGATCCGGTTGAGGATAACGCGATCATCGCGCGCGATCTGGCTGCCGTCACCGAGTTCAAGCTGGTGCTGCGGCGCTTGCTGTCGGCGCAAGCGTTGTTCACCGCGCTCGATCAGACGCCGCGCCGGACGCGCTGGGCCGACTTTTTGGCCGATCTACAAGCGGCGGTCACTGATGCCGCGATTCAGCGGAGTTTGGGGCGCGACGGGCGCGTGCTGGTCACCTCCGTGACCGATGCGCGCGGGCTGCCGCATCCGCATGTGTTTGTGCTGGGCCTTTCGGAAGGTGTTTTCCCGGCACCGATCCCGGAAGATCCGCTGTTTCTGGACAGCGAGCGCCGGGCGCTGAGCGCGCGCGGCATCGTGTTGCCGACGCAGGCCGAACGCACCGACGACGACGGCCTGTTCTTCGAGTTGATCAGTTTGGCGCGGCGGTCGCTGACGCTCTCGCGGCCCTACGTGCAGAACGGCGCGCCCTGGTCGGAGAGCCATCTGTGGCGGGCGGCCTGCGCCGTTTTCACGGATGTGACGCCTGAGCGTTTGGCAATTGGGGCGGTGGTGCCCGCCGAGTCGGTCGTGACGCCGCATGAGGTCGCGCTGGCTGTCGCTGATGGGTTGAGCGGCGGCGACTCGCTGCACGGCCCGTTGTTCGCCTGGCTCAATGAGCGGCACGGCGATCTGTGGGCGCGGATCAAACGCGCGCGCGCGATCGAACTGCGGCGGCTGACACGGGGGCCAGCGGATCGTTACAGCGGGCGGCTCAGCGACCCGACACTCATCGAAGCAGTGGCGGAGCGGCTGGGGCCGGGGCGCAAATGGAGCGCCAGCCAACTGAACGAGTATGGTCAGTGCGCGTTCCGGTTTTTCGCGCGGCGGCTGCTCGCGCTCGATGCCTTCGCCGAGCCAGAAGACGGCCTCGACATCATGCAGTTCGGCACCATCAACCACGAGATCCTCGAAGCGACCTATCGCCGGCTTGCCGACATGGGCGTGACGATCACGCCGGAGCACGCGGATCAAGCGGTGGCGACCCTGCGCGAGATCGCTGAGCCGCTGCTGGCGAGCGCCCCGCAACGGCTGCACTTCCGCGCTGGGCCGTTGTGGGAGCAGGATCGGGCGCTGCTGCTGCGACAGTTGGAAAACCTGGTGCGGCTCGATTTCGCCGCCGACAACCCCATCGCCAAGCAGTTCGGCGCGGCGGTGCGGCGTCCGTATTGGCTGGAAGCCGATTTCTCGAAGATGGCGCTCACGCTCGACGACGGCCTTGTGATCCGGGTACACGGCATCATCGACCGCATCGACCGGATTGGTGCGGGCGCGCTGGTGATGGACTACAAAACCGGCAGCACGCAGATCGACAGCGCAGAGGCGGCACGCGGACGCAACTTCCAGATGATCCTGTATCTGCTGGCGGCGGAGCAGCTCCTCAAACGCCTCGACGATCCCGATGCCCCCGACGGCATCGAAGGCGGGATCTTCTGGCACATCAGCAGCGGCAAACTGGTGGGTGTGCTGCGCCCGGACGCCGACGCGGAGGCCATCAACGCGGCGCGCGCCCACCTCACCCGTTATTTGCAGCGCGGGCGCGGCGGCGATTTCACCGTCCACGCCAACAAGATCGAGAGCGGCAGATGCATCCACTTCTGCGAGTATCATCAACTGTGCCGGATGGCCGTCACGCAGCGCGCCAAGTCATGAACCTCAACGGACGAACCGACGATGCCACTCACGCCTGAACAGCAGACCGCCATCCACCAGCACGCTGCAAATCTGGTTGTGGTGGCCGGGGCCGGGTCGGGGAAGACGTTCGTGCTGGTCGAACGCTTCCTCGACCTGCTGGATCGCAACCCATCATGGCCGCTGAACGCGCTGGTGGCAATCACCTTCACGCAGAAAGCGGCGCAGGAGATGCGCGACCGCGTGCGCCGTGCGCTGCAAGATCGGCTCAACGATGCGGCTGGTGATCCAACTGCCGAAATGCTGTGGGCCGAACGCCTGGCGGCCATGGACAGCGCCCGCATCGATACGATCCACGCGCTGTGCGCCGCGATTCTGCGCGCCAACGCCGCCGAAGCGCAGATCGATCCGGGCTTTGAAGTGCTCGACGAGACCGAAGCACAGATCACATTGGATGCGGCGGTTGATTTGGCGTTGCGGCGGGCCGTCGCGGAAAACGATCCCGCGCTAACGTTGGTAGGCGAGTACGGCGCGGGGCCGGTGCGCACCGCACTGAAAACATTCGCCCGCGCTGATCGCGTGCCGCTGCCAGCCGATCTCTTTGCCGCATGGGAGGCGCTGTGGCAGGCGGAGGCTGAAGCGCAGATCGCGGCGCTGGGGGCGGATGCCGAATTCTCGGCGGCGGTCGCGTGGGCACCGCTGGCTGGCTGGCCACGCGATGACAAACTCGCCGCGATCTGGGCAGCGATCCGCGCGCCGCTGGCCGTGCTCGGCGACGGCACGCTGGACGAGCGGGTGCAGGCGCTGGAGCAGCTCAGCACAACGATCAAGGTGAATGTGGGCAGCGCGTCGAAATGGGGCGGCAAAGACGAACTCACCGCCGCCAAAGATGCCCTCAAAACGCTCCGTGAGGCGTGCAAGCGCGCGCTGGCTGCCATCGGTGAGCGGCCCGGTGAGTTGGATCGGCAGGCGGCGGCGCGGCTGCCGCTGTGGCTGCGCTTGATCGAGCGGGTGCAAACAACCTACCGGACGATCAAAGCGGAGCGCCGCGCCCTCGATTTCGACGATCTGGAAACCAAAGCGCGTGATCTACTCCGCGATCCGGCGGTGCGGGCGCGCTATCTGGGCGTGGAGTTCAA
>JAADYY010000592.1 GCA_010092805.1 Chloroflexota bacterium
ATGTGTTGCGATTGGAAGCGAGGAGAGACGAATAGATGGCAACGGTAACCGCACCACTCCCTGGCGTGGCTGGGGGAGCGACCACAGGCCGCCGCCTGCGCTGGCAAGACTACCTGCGCTGGAGCGTCGATCATAAGGTGATCGGCGTGCAGTACGGCGTCACATCGCTGATCTTCTTCATCATCGGCGGGGCGCTGGCAATGTTCATCCGCTGGGAACTGCTGACCCCGGCGGTCGATTTCATGGCCGATGGTCAGGCGTATAACCAGTTGTTCAGCATTCACGGCACGGTGATGATCTTCTTGTGGGTCGTGCCGATGATGGCCGCGTTCGGCAATTATCTGGTGCCGCTGATGTTGGGCGCAAAGGACATGGCCTTCCCCTGGCTCAACGCCTTCGCCTTCTGGCTGATCCCCCCGGCGGGCGTTCTGATGCTGGCGGGCTGGTTTGTCGGCCAGGCTGAGGCGGGCTGGACGAGCTACCCGCCGTTGAGCACGATGTTCAGCGGCGACGGCCAGACACTGTGGGCGGTCTCGCTGCACTTGCTGGGCATCTCGTCGATCCTCGGCGCGATCAATTTCATCGTCACGATCAAGAACATGCGCCCGGCGGGGATGGGCTGGTTCCAGATGCCGCTGTTTGTGTGGGCGATGCTGGCGACCTCGATCATCATCGTGATGGCGACACCGTTCCTGGCTGGCGCGCTCACGCTGCTGATCTTGGATCGGGTGGCGGGGACGGCTTTCTTCAACCCGGCGGAGGGCGGCGACGTGCTGCTGTGGCAGAACGTCTTCTGGTTCTACAGCCACCCGGCGGTGTACATCATGGTGCTGCCCGGCTTCGGGATGCTGTCTGAGGTGCTGTCGGTACACGCGCGCAAGCCCGTTTTCGGCTACCGGGCGATTGCGCTTTCGAGCATGGCGATTGCGCTGGTCGGCTTCACGGTATGGGCGCACCATATGTTCACCAGCCTGACACCCGAACTGCGTATCCCGTTCATGATCACGTCGATGATCATCGCGGTGCCCACCGGAATCAAGGTGTTTAGCTGGCTGGGGACGATTTGGGGCGGGCGCATCCACTTCACCTCGGCGATGCTGTTCTCGCTCGGCTTCCTGTCGATGTTCGTGATCGGCGGCATCACAGGCGTGATGCTGGCGGCGGTGCCTGTCAACATCCACGTACACGATACGTACTTCGTCGTCAGCCACCTGCACTTTGTGCTGTTTGGCGGCAGCGTCTTCGCCATTTATGCCGGGATCTATCACTGGTTCCCGAAGATCACGGGCCGGCTGCTCAACGAACGGCTGGGTAAGTGGCACTTCTGGCTGACGTATGTCTCGTTCTTCTTCACCTTCTTCCCGCAGCATCTGCTGGGTATGCAGGGGATGCCGCGCCGTGTGGCAGAATACGCGCCGGAATTCCAGGGGCTGAATGTCATCGTCAGCCTGGCGGGGTTTGTGCTGGGCATCTCGACATTTGTGCTGCTGTATAACCTGGTGGTGAGCTTGGCGCGCGGGCGCGTCGCTGGCCCGAACCCCTGGCGGGCGCTCACGCTGGAATGGGCGACGAGTTCGCCGCCGCCGTCGCACAACTTCATCGGCGATCCTGTGCCCGTGCGCAACCCGTATGGTTACGGCACCGAAGAAGCCGCTGTTTACCTGAAGGCGATGGAGAGCCGGCTGGGGCCGTCTGCGCCTGCCTACAGCGGCGGCTACGGCGCGTCAGATCAGGACGATAACCGCCCGCTGGCGCAGCCGGCATCCGGCGACTAGACGCGCGGCAGCGCTTTGTACGACCTGCATTGAAACGATTCGGGGCGATGTCTGCGCGGTCTGCATCGCCCCGCTTTTGTCGATAGACATCTCATGATGGACGTTGGGTAGCTAAGCAGATCATGGCACAGACTGGGTATCGGAATTTAGAAGGCGACGAACGCGAACTTTCGCGCGAAGAATTGCAAGCGCTGCGCAACAACCGCACCGGCGTGGCGATCTTTCAGTACTCGTGGATCATGGCGTTCGTCTGTTTGATCGTGGTGAATTTACAGATTCGCAGCAACTTTGCTGCGTGGCCGCCGGAAGGGGTCGCGCCGCTCAACCCGGTGCTGCCCGCACTGGTGACGGTGGCGATCATCGCCAGCAGCGTGTTTGCGCGCAACGCGCTCCAGGCGATCAAGGGCGATGATCGGGCGGCTTTTTTGCGGCGCTGGCGGATCGCGCTGGGGTTGGGCGCGGTGTTCGCGGCGGTGATGATCGTCGAACTGCTGGCGCTTCCGGAAAGCGGCCAGTACAGCGCCGTCTTCCGCGTGATGACCGCTTTTCACGTGACCCACGCGCTGGCGATTGGGTATATTATGTTCCGTGTGGAGCGCTACGGGGCGGGCGGCGGCTACGACGCCGTGCGGCATTGGGGCGTGGAAGCGGCGGCCAAGCTATGGTACTTCGTGACAATTGCGTGGCTGCTGTTTTTCGTCGTGCTCTACGTGATTTAACGCCGAATTTTGCTCGCTGGGCCGTTGAGGAACGGCTGCATCAAGGCACAGTAAGGCTGTGCC
>JAADYY010000593.1 GCA_010092805.1 Chloroflexota bacterium
CGCAAAGATGACATCGCCTGCGTGACCTTCAGCGGCCAGATGATGGGCTGTGTACCGCTGGATCAGCAGGCGCGACCGCTGCGATCCGCGATTATTTGGGCCGATCAGCGGGCAGTGCCACAGGAAGAATGGCTCGGCGAGCGCATCGACCCGGCCCGTGTCTACCGCATCACCGGGCACCGCCTCAGCGCCTCGTATTCGTTGGCAAAAATGCTGTGGATGCGCGATCACCAGCGCGAACTTTACGACAGCACCTACAAATTCGTCCACGCCAAAGACTCGGTCGTCGCGCGGATGACCGGGGCTTTCGTGACCGATCCATCGGATGCTTCCAGCATGAATCTCTACAACCTGGAAGCGGATGAATGGTCTGGCGAGATTCTGCAAGCCGCCGAAGTCAGTGCCGAGCAACTGCCGACCATTCGCAGATCAAGCGATGTTGTCGGTGAGGTGCTGCCTGCTGTCGCGGATGAGGTTGGTGTCGCCGCCGGGACGCCCGTGGTGATCGGTGGCGGGGACGGCGCTTGCGCTTCGGCAGGTGCCGGCGTAATCCGCGAAGGATCGGCCTATAACTATGTCGGCTCATCATCCTGGATCGCGCTCGCAACCCCTAAACCCATCTACGATCCCGATCAGCGAACGTTCACCTTCGGCCACGTGATTCCGAATATGTTTATGCCCGCTGGCACGATGCAAGCCGCCGGGGCGTCTTATCAATGGATGCACGATCAGCTCGCCGGGCTGGAGATCGAAGCGGCGCAGCGCTTGAGCATCAGCGCGTTCGACCTGATGAATCTCCAGGCGGAAGAAGCGCCGCCGGGGGCGCGCGGTCTGCTGTTCCTACCCTATCTGCTGGGCGAACGCAGCCCGCGCTGGAACACCAAGGCACGCGGCGCATTCATCGGCCTGACGATTCGGCACACCCGCGCCGATATGATCCGGGCGGTGCTGGAAGGCGTCACGCTCAATTTGCGCGTCGTCCTCGATGCATTCAAGGCGCAAGGCGTCCACATCGACGCGATGCGGCTGATCGGTGGGGGTGCGCAGGGCCGCTTCTGGAACGAGATCATGGCAAACATCTACGCGATGCCCGTGCAGCGGCTGGCGATTCTGGAAGAAGCGACCTCGATGGGGGCGGCGCTCACGGGCGGGGTTGGCGTGGGCTTGTACAGCAGCTTCGATATGATCGAGCAGATGAACACGATTGCGGCGGTCATCGAGCCAACGCCCGCGACACAAGCGAAATACGATGCGCTCGCCCCGATCTTTGAGGCCGCTTATCACACGCTTGTCCCGATCTTCGATCAGTTGGCCGATGTCGATCAATAAGGCTGGGAGCCGTTTGAGGTCGCTATGAGCACACACGCGCAAGATCCGTCGGCGGCGTTGCAACCGCGCACCGTCCCAACGATCTATTTCATCGGTGTGACGACGGGCAAATCGTCGATCATGCGGATTTTCCCGAAATGGTCGGATCTGTTGGGGCTGGGCGCGGCAATCGCCGGGTACGATGCGCCGCTGGGCGCACCCGCCGAGGTGTATCGTGCGATTGTCGAGCACATCAAACACGATCCCCTGTCGCTGGGCGCGCTGGTCACCACCCACAAAATCGATCTGCTGGCGGCCACCCACGACCTGTTCGATTACCTTGATCCACATGCGGAATTGTGCGGCGAGATCTCGTGCATCGCCAAGCGCGACGGTCGCTTGGCAGGCTACGCCAAAGACCCGATCAGTTCCGGGTTGGCGTGGCAGCATTTCGTCCCCGCGAGTCACTGGGGCGGCACAGACGCCGCTGTCCTCTGTTTGGGCGCGGGCGGTGCAGCGATGGCCATCAGCGTGTTTGCGGCCCAACGCGCCGATCCAGCGGATCGACCGCGCCGCTTCATCGCCGTTGACATCGCGCGGGCGCGGCTCGATCATCTCGCCGAGATCCACGCAAAGCTGGATACCGATGTCGCGTTCGACTACGTGCTCAACGACGACCCCGCACAGAACGATGCCCTGCTCGGCGATCTTCCGGCGGGATCGATGGTGATCAACGCAACCGGGATGGGCAAGGATCGGCCCGGCTCCCCGCTCACCGATGCCGTTCGGTTCCCACAGGGTGGGCTGGTATGGGAGCTGAATTATCGCGGCGAGCGGCTGTTTTTGCAGCAGGCACAGAGTCAAGCTGCCGAGCGCCAACTGATCATTGAGGATGGCTGGGTGTATTTTCTGCACGGCTGGACGCAGGTGATCAGTGAGGTATTCAAGGTTGAGCTGACGCCGCAGATCTTTCAGCAGCTTGATCAAGCAGCCTCAAATACATGAGCAAACCATCAAACTAGCGGCTAACAGCGAAAGGGAAATCCAATGCTGGAATTGTGGATTGAAGGCACCATTGATGAAGTCGCCCAGGTCGCCAACAGCGGCTTGGCGGCGGCCATTGCAACGAATCCAAGTATCATCGCGCGCTGGACGGCGGACGGCGCTTCTTTGGTGCAGGTTGTCGCGGCGGTCTGCGCCAAGACGCACACACCAGTTTATGTGCAGCTTCACGGCCCCGATGCCGACTCGTATGCGCGCGAAATGGAAGCCCTGCTTGAGATTTCCGACCAGATCCATCCCAAGCTGGTCGCCACACGCGACGGGATCGCGGCGGTGCGGCGGATGAAAGCGCTGGGGCGCAAACCCCTGATCACGACGGTTGCGACGCTCAATCAGGCTTTCATGGCCGCTGCCGTCGGCGCGGACTACATCGCCCCGTACGTCGGGCGCATCGCCGCCGCCGGGCGCGACTCCAACCAACTGATCCACGACATCGCGCAGATGTACGCGCGCAACAACGCCGCCACCCAGATCACGGCGGCCAGCATCCGCACGCCAGCGCAAGCTGAGGAGGCCCTACGTGCGGGCGCGAATCAGGTGGTGATGGGCTACACCGTCTTCGAGCAACTGCTCAACGATGATCTGACCCACAACTGGATCGAGGTATTCGAGGAAAACTGGCGCTCGTTTGATCACGCGCTGGAACCGAGCGCTGTCGGTTGACAGAGTAAATCACCAGATGAGGACGTTCTTCGGGGGCGCAAGCAAGCCAGTTTGCGCCCCCTAGCGTGATCAACCGCTTATCTGCTCCGATGCCCGCGACTCCAGCAGCGTTCGGACGGCCTCCGGCGACTCCAACGCCAACGCCTGATCGACCAGCGCTTGGCACGCCGACCGATCCAGCGTGCGGATCACCGCTTTCACTGCCGGGATCGCCGGCGCATTCATGCTCAGCTCAGTGATCCCCATACCGACGAGCAGCGGCACCGCCAACGGATCGCCCGCCATCTCGCCACACATCCCCACCCAAATCCCGGCATCATCCGCAGCCTTTGTCACCAGCCGGATGGCCCGCAGCACGGCGGGTTGGCAGTAGTCCGCCAGATGATTGACCGCAGGGTTGCCACGATCCGCCGCCATGATGTACTGCGCCAGATCGTTGGTGCCGATACTGAAAAAATCTACCAACGGGGCCAGTTGATCGGCCATCAGCACCGCTGCCGGCACTTCGATCATCACACCCACTTCCAGATCTGGATTGTGTGCGATCTCCTCCGCGCTGAGTTCGGCCTGGATCGCACGCAGACGCTCACGCACATCACGCAGTTCGGCGATTGTGCTCACCATCGGGAACATGATCTTGAGGTTGTGCTCGGCGCTCGCCCGGCAGATCGCCCGGAGTTGTGCGCGGGCAATCGCTGGTGCATCGAGCCAGTTGCGCACGCCGCGATACCCTAAAAACGGGTTGGCTTCGGCGGCCACCGGCAGATAGTCAATCGGCTTGTCTGCGCCCACATCCAGGATGCGAACGATCAATGGGCCACCGCTCAAGTGTGAGGCGGCTTCACAGTAGGCTTGATACTGTTCGTCCTCAGTCGGTGCAGACTCGCGGCCCATGAACAACAGTTCGGTGCGGAACAAGCCGACGCCCTCTGCGCCCGCCGCAGCCCCCTGACGCGCGTCGTCCGGCTGGCCGATGTTCGCCGCCACCTCGATTCGCAGCCCGTCACGTGTGATCGCGGGTTCGTGCGCACGCTGGCGCAATTGCTGCTGCGCCTCCAGCCAATCCGCCCGCTGCGCTGCGAGTGTTTGGCGTTCGTCGTCGCTGAGCGTCGTCCAGATCCAGCCGCTGCCACCGTCGAGCGCGATCTGCTGCCCCGCTTCGATCCGCTGAACGGCTGGCCCGGCCCCCACAACTGCCGGAATCCCCAGTGCGCGCGCCAGAATTGCGGTGTGTCCTGTCGCGCCACCCGCTACGGTGATGATCCCCAGCACCTGCGCCGAGTCGAGCTGCGCAGTATCCGACGGCGACAGATCAGCGGCGACCAGAATACACGGTTGATCGAAGCGCAGCCCCCGCGTCTGCCCCGGCAGCAAATGCCGCAGCACCCGTTTCCCCACATCGATCACATCGGCGGCGCGCCCGCTAAGATATGGATCAGGCAGTGCGCGATAGCGATCCGCCAGCGCTTGCACTTGCGCCCACCAGATCGACTCGGCGTTCTGGCTTGTGGCGGTGATGGCCTCGGTGACTCTCGCGATCAGTTCCGGGTCTTCCAAAATCAGACGATGCGCCTCAAAAATTCCGGCTTGATCGCCCGCGCGCTCCCCGCCGATCCGCTGGCGCGTCGTTGTCTCCAACTGACGCAGATCGGCGACCGCCGTCGCGACCGCTGCATCGAAGCGTGCAGCCTCCGCCAACGAGTCAGCGACGTTGCGCTCTGGAATCGCTAGCCTTTCATCCTCAAGCCGCTGCACCACCCCGATGGCGATCCCCGGAGACGCCCCAATCCCGACAATCACGTGATCGGGCACACCATCGTGTCGTTCAATTTGTCCATCGGCGGATGGCGCAGCGGGCAGATCAAGCGGGTCGCCGAAATTATCATCGGCGAGGCGCTGCACCGCCGCCAACAGATCGACAGCATCCGGGCCAACCGCCGCCGCGATGAGTTCATCGCCCTGACGTGCGCCGAGGGTCGCGATCTGGTTGATGCTCCGTGCATTGACTGTGCGATCCCCAACGCGCAGCGTCAGATTTGCTTGATACTGCCCGGTCAACGCGACCAACTTCGCGGCAGGGCGCGCGTGCAAGCCGAGCGCATTCGGGATGATCACGCGGAGTGTGTGTGTCGCATCACTTGTGATCGGCTCATCTTGTGCCGGGGGCAGCATCGCAGCTTCGTTTAAGTGGGCACGCTTCGCCTCAAGCGCTGATTGCGCCTCGGCCATCGCTTGATCGACTGTGCCGCCCGCTGTCGCCTGCACCGCCGCCGCAACGATCCCTTCGACCAGCGGCGCGCTGCACAGATGCACACGCTCGGCGCGCTCCGGCTCGATGAATTCCAGCGCGGTTTCGGCGCTCATCAACGCACTGCCCAGATCCATCAGGACGATTACACCGTCGTCGCTGTAGACCGCCTCAATCGCCGCGACGATCTTCATGGGATCGGTGCCAATCGGGTGAGCTGGATCGTCGATCCCGCCAGCCGCCGCAATCGCCACACGCCCCTGAGTCATCTGCTCGGCCAGTTCACGCGCGCCCTCAGCGATCTTGGCGCTGTGCGAGACCAGCACAAATCCAATCATGGCATCTCCTTTCGGCGCGCAAGGCCCTCAAGCGTCCGCTTTGACCGTCTCAAGGAGCACCTTCAGCAGATAATACGACGACGTAGCGCCCGGATCGGGGTGACCGGCGCTGCGCTCGCCCAAATAGCTCGCACGACCTTTCTTAGCGATCAACGGAATGCTGTCCTGCACCCCCTGCTCTGCCGCATTCACGCAGGCGATCAGCGCTTCGAGCAGGGTTTCATCCGCCGCAATCGAGGCTTTGAGCGCGGCGAGCGCAGGCGTCCACGCATCGATCATTGTTTTGTCGCCGACCTCGGCGCGCCCGCGTTGCACCAACCCAGCCAAGCCCGCCTCGAAGATCGCCGCTAGATCTGAAGCGGCCAACACATCTTGATCTGGCGCAGCTTGCCCAGCGCGCATAAAGAACGTGCCATACAGCGGGCCGCTCGCCCCGCCCACGCTCGACATCAATGTCATGCCCGTCGTTTTGAGGATGTTGCCGATGTCTGACTCCGCCACCGATGGGAGTTTCTCGGCGACTTTGGCGAACCCGCGCGCCATATTGATCCCGTGATCGGCGTCACCGATAGCGGAGTCCAGTTCGGTGAGGTAGGCCTTCTGCGCAGCAAACAAATCGGCGCTGGTTTCCAGCCAACGGACAAGCTGCGCTTTCGTAAGCATCTCGGACATCGCGCTCACAGGCCCCAGCGCAGGCCGGGTGTGTTGACCGGCGCATCCCAGAAACGCAGCATCTCGTCGTCGGCCTTGACCAACGTGATCGAGCAGCCCTGCATCTCCAGCGAGGTGATGTAAGGGCCGATCAGGTTGCGGGCGATGACGATTCCACGCGCCGCGCAGATCTCCGCCAGCTTGCGATAGACCGCGTACAGTTCTGAGAGCGGGGTGCCACCCATGCTGTTGACAAACGCGATCACCGTATCGCCCGATGCGAACGGCTCGTCAACAAGTTCGCGATCTACCCACTCACCAACCGCTCGATCCCACTCACGCACTGTCCGCGTGTACGCACCGTCGTTGAGGATCTCGTCCGCCAATGTTTGGGTGATCTCGTCGGCGGGCCGCAGGGGTTCGCGTCGTTGGCCCGGCTCGCCGTGAATGCCAATGCCAATCTCGATCTCATTTTCGCCGAGATCAAACGTCGGCTTGCCCGCAGCCGGTACAATGCACGAGGTCAGCGCCATGCCCATCGAGCGCCCATAGCGATTGACCTTGCGCGCCAAGTCTGCACACTGATCGAGATCATAGTCCGCTTCTGCCGCTGCCCCCACGATCTTTTCCATGATGACCGTCGTCCCGACGCCGCGCCGCCCCGCCGTGTACAGACTATCTTTCACGGCCACATCATCATCGATGAGGATGTTCTGGACTTTGATCCCCTCGCCATGCACGAGTTCGGCAGCGGCTTCGAAATTGAGCACATCGCCGGTGTAGTTTTTTACCAGAAACAGCACCCCAGCGTCGCTGGCGACCGCTTTAGCAGCCTCATACATCTGATCTGGCGTCGGCGATGTGAACACCTCACCGGGGCAAGCTGCCGTCAGCATCCC
>JAADYY010000594.1 GCA_010092805.1 Chloroflexota bacterium
AGCCAATGTGATAGGTGCTGTTGTAGGCGTCATGCCGCCCACGTTTAATTTTGTCAGGCATTCTACGATTTTAGCAGAAAGGCGACGCGGCTTCCTCCATCCGCTAAAGCAGGTGGTTTCCGCCGCATAATTTCGATGAATCCACAACACCACCTTGTCACTCATGATCAGATCCTCGATGCTCGCGCCGTTTACGTTTGTCGCTGCCATTGTTCGCCCGCCGCTGATCTTCTGGCGGCTTGTTGGGAAAGATCTCCGCCTCGATCAGCTCGTAGCTGCCTTCGAAGTCGCACTCACCACGCAGCGGACAATCTCGGCAGTAAACACCGTCGGTGTAGCGCTCCAGGTTGGCGCGGTTGAAAAAATACGGCTTGTGGCTGAAGGTACTCGCTACCCATTGCCACGAGAGATTGTTGCTTGCCGGGTCACCATCCAGCAGGTGCGTGAGGAACCAACGCGCGCCCGCCTGCCACTTCACCCGCCGCCAGTGAACGACATACGCCGCCATCCACATCCGTGCGTGATTGTGCAGATAGCCAGTTTCACGCAGTTCGCGGCTAAACGCATCGATGCAGACTAACCCGGTGGTGCCCGCCGCGATGTCTTCCGGCAAATCGTCGGCGTACTGATCGGCATGGAAGCCGGTTTTGTATGCCTCGCGGTCCTGCCAGATGCCGTCGCCGATCTCGGCATAGAGCCGCTGCCAGTAATCGCGCCAGCCCAGCTCATTGACATACTTTTCGGCATCTTGCCGCCGGCTGACTTTTCCAAGCGCTGCGTCGCGAACCTCGGCGAGGCTCAACACCCCATAGCGCAGGTACGCCGACAGACGGCTCACAGCCCCGCTGAGCGCGTTCCGGGTTTTGGCATAGCGCTGTGGGTCGAGTTTGCCGAGTGCGGCTTCGGCAGCGCGGCGTCCGCCCACCTGCTCAGGCACATGATCGTCGATGGCGGCAGCCTCTGGAAACTGCTCGCGGAGATAAGCGATCAACGCCTGCCGGTCGGCAAATTCGCGGCGCATGTCTGTCACGTCGGCGCTCATGCTATCGATCCTTTCCGCTTGCGGCAGGCGTCGCTGCAATATTTGACCTCGTCCCAGTTTTTCTCCCACTTTTTACGCCACGTGAACGGTCGCCTGCACACCGGGCAGATTTTTGTGGGGAGATCCGCTTTGTTGACACCGCGCATTACGCCATGACTCCATCACCACTCACTGATCAATTGGCTCACTCACAACGTTAAGCATCTCACAAATGATTGAGTGCAAGATGAGCAAATAGACAATTGCACTTAACCATCGCTGAAAACCAAAACGCCCCAGCTCACAGAGCCAGGGCGCGATCTTGCCGTATTTGGTTCCAATGATGTGGAGCGACTACTCGTCGTTCTGGTTTTCCTGTTCCTTGCGGGCACGATTGCGGGCGAGTGCGGCTTCGCGCTTGCGCAGCCGTTCGGCTTTGGCGGCCTCGGCATCTTGTTCCGATTGCGCCTCAGCCTCAGGAGCGGCCTCGGCCTGCTCGGCTTGTGCCGCAGCCTTGGCAGCCTTCGCCGCAGCAGCTTCCGCTTTCTTGCGCTCTTTGATCACGTCGGTGTGTTCCCAACCGCCGCGCGCTTCAGCCTCCTCTGCCGCCGTCGTTGGCGCGATGGTGCGCCAGTAGCTGAACGGCTTCGAGAGCTTCTGCTTGTCATGGATGTGGGCACCGGTGCGGTCATAACTCGCCAACTCATAATCGTGATCCATCTTAATCGCATCAAACGGGCAGAACTCGGAGCAGTAGCCGCAGTTCATGCAGATGTCAATGTCAATGAAGAAGGCTTCCGGTTCGGGAATCGGGCGGCCCGTTTGCGGGTTTTCACCGCGCACAATCCAGATGCACTGTGGCGGGCACACCTTCGCGCAGATGCCGCAGCTTGTACACCAATCATGGCCGGGGCGTTCCGGATGATCGGCGTCATCAACGATCAGGAACGGCACAAAACGAAAGCGTTCTGGCACCGCGATCTTTTCTTCTGGGTACTGCACCGTGAACGCGCCCTGCGCCTTCAACCCCTGCCGCACCTCGAAATTTTCCTGACGCATGTATTTGCGTCCCGCGTAACGAATGTCATCGACGTAGGTGTCGATGAAGTGCTTGATCGTCACGCCCAGCCCTTTGAGAATACCCACTCCGTACATAAATTACTCCTGTAACACCCCTTGCCACGAATCAGCAGGCAGAGCACAAATCGCCCGGCCTGCGGCTTGTCACAATCGTTAGCGGTCTGTCTCGCCCAGCACGATGTCAATGCTGCCGAGGATGGCGACGATGTCGGCGACTTTGTGCCCCCGGCACATCTGGCCGAGTGCGGTCAGATTGATGAAACTGGGGGCACGCACGTGATAACGCCAGGGGTTCTGCGTCCCCTTCGCATCGCCCGCCGAGACGACGTAATAGCCCAACTCCCCTTTCGGATTCTCGACATGCCCGTAGGACTCGCCGATGGGCACACGCGGCATATACGGCCCCTGCTTCCCCCCCGGCATGATCGGTTCGCCGTGAGTCACTTCCAGACGCGGCAAAAGCTGTCGCAGAATACGCAGACTCTCGCGCATTTCATCCAGACGGATCAGATAACGGTCGTAAATGTCGCCGTTGTAGCGCACCGCCACATCGAAATCGAGTTCCGGGTAGATGCTGTACGGGTCAGCCCGGCGCACATCATACGACACACCACTGGCGCGCAGCAGCGGCCCGGCAGCGCTGTAGGCAATCGCCATTTCCTTGGGCAAATACCCCACCCCAATGGTACGCGCCCGGATGATCTCGCTGTCGGTCAGGTACTGATCCAGTTGATCGACGGCGCGCGGGATGCGCTCGTTGATCAGCTCGACCAGATAATCCATCGTGTCGTAATCGCGCATCTTGTCGTTGACGAGATTGGCGACCGCGTGAATCCGCTCCGGCAAATCTTTGTAAATGCCACCGAAACGCATGTAATTACACATCATACGACTGCCCGCAACCGCCTCGAAGAAGTCGAGGATCAGCTCGCGCTCGTTGATGGCGTACAACGCCGGGGTGAAGAACGCGCCCAAATCGTTGAGCAGGAAGCCAATCGCCCAAAAGTGATTGACAATCCGCGTCAGTTCGACCATCAGCACACGCACAACCTCGGCACGGTAGGTCGGGGGTTGGTAGCGCGCGCCCCGCGCCAACAACTGCTCGACGGCCAGCGCGTAGCCGAGATTGTTGCTCATGCTGGAAATGTAATCGAGCCGATCGGTGAACGGCATGTTGTGCAGCCAAGCGTTGCGCTCGCCGATCTTCTCATGGTTACGATGGAGGTAGCCCATCACCGGCTCGAGCTTCTCGACCGTCTCACCGTTGAGCGTGACGACCATCCGAAACACGCCATGCGTGCTGGGGTGATGCGGCCCCAGGTTGACGACCAATTTGTCTGTCTGGAGTTCGTCCCCGTTGTCAAGCTGCTGCACATCAACGCCAAGCCCCATGTTGGCGTAAACCGACTCTTCCGACGTGTCGGCCAGGCTGTTGAGGTCGAGATCTGCCGGGTACTTGACGTTTTTGCCGTAGATGTTCAGCTCTTCGGCGCGGCGGACAAAGCCCTTCGGCCAACGGCTCTCAAATGGCTTGTGATCTTCTTCGTAGTAAGCTTCCTGCCAATCCTTGCGCAGCGGGTGCCCGTCGAAGCCGTCCCACAGCAGAATGCGCCGCAGATTGGGATGACCTGGGAAAGCGATTCCGTGCAGGTCGTAAGCCTCGCGCTCCTGGAAATCTGCGCCCGGCCACACCTCGATCAACGATGGGATTTCCGCTTGAGCGCGCGGTGTTTGCGCTTTGAACGCCAGCGCCGCGCCGCCGCTGGTGCGGTAGGCGTGGTACACCATTTCCATCGAGTCTTCGATGCCGAGATAATCGACGGCTGCCGCGTTGGACAGGTAATCGAAGCCCAGATCATCACGCATCGCCCGCGCCACCTCGACCAACTGATCGCGCGCGATGATGATGCCGTTGTAGCCCTCGCGGGTGTCGTCGCTGATGGCATCCGGGTACTGCGCCTTGAGGTAGTCCACCGCCGCGCTGATGTCGCCTGTCTTCAGCGCCTCAGAATTGATTGTTTGGTCAGCCATGTTGACTACTTTCGTTAACTATCTAGATTCTGGGCGGCTTGACGCGCGCGCTTGCGGGCCAGCGCTTCTTCGCGCTTGCGCAGCGCCTCCGCTCTGTCGGGATCGTCAGTGGCGACCTCGGCAGCGGCGGGGGCCTGAGCAGGCCGCGCGGCAGCTTCTGTTCGCGGCGCGATAACGTCCATTGCGGCGGCGGGCAGTTCGCGGGTGCCGTAGCTCTCACCGGAAGCGGCACGCTCCGCCTGCGCACGGATCATTTCCATCTGGCGCGGGTCGATAATGTCCGGCCCCAGGATTGGCACCGGCACCGGGTCAGATGGCCCAACCCCATACCAGGGCACATCATCCATGTTGCCCAAAGACTGCCCATCGATCCGCTTTTGCAGCGCGATCAACCCGTTCAGCAGCGCCTGCGGGGTGGGCGGGCAACCGGGCACGTACACATCGACCGGCACATACTGATCGATGCCGGAAACGACGTTGTACCCCTCTTTGAAGGGGCCGCCGCCGCTCGCGCACGCCCCCATCGCCAGCACGTACTTTGGCTCTGGCATCTGGTTGTAAAGGCGCACAATCGGCACGATCATCTTCTTGGTCACAGTGCCCGAAACGATCATCAGGTCGGATTGGCGCGGGGTGGCGCGCATCACTTCCATGCCGAAGCGCGCCGTGTCGTAGCGCGATGCCGCCGTGGCAATCATTTCGATGGCGCAGCATGCCAACCCGAACAACATCGGCCACATCGACGAGCGCCGGCTCCAGTTATAAATCTTGCTCAAACTGGTGATGGCGACGTTGCTCTGCATGTCTGCTGGCACCGGGAATTCGGTGCTGTGCAGCTCGCGTAGATCTAACTGACTCATGGAAAACTGACCTCCTCGTACCACTCACGCAGAATTTCGTTGAGGATACCTTCATTTACTAAGGACGGATCGTCCGCGAAATTGGGCAGTTCGATGATCATCTGGCACAATTGATCGATGCTGACAGCCTCGACATTGACGGTGGGATGCATTGCCATCAACGCTTGGACAATCGCATAAGTTGATTCCCAATACAGACTGTTAGCTTCCAAATTAACG
>JAADYY010000595.1 GCA_010092805.1 Chloroflexota bacterium
GCATTATGCAAGGGTTAATTCGGCTAAAGCCGAAATCGCCTAACCGCAGCCCTTAAAACGGCGCGGCTTGCGGCGGGCTAAAGCCCTAACCAGGTCAGCCCAGGTGAACGGTCGATGAGCGAACGGGGATCACTGCTTGAAGCGGTAACACTTCGTTCGTACAATCCGAATTGATTAATGAGTTGTATCGAGCCGGAGACCGCGATGTTACGAGTGACGCTGCGCCTGCTGTTGATTACATTTGCCACCAGCGGGGTGAGCCTGGCCCTCATTCACGGCCAACCCTATACCATGCCGCAGATCGCCCCGCTGCTGGCCCCCACCCCCAACTGCGGCGCAACGTTGTGCTGGCAAGGGATTCGGCTGGGCCGCACGACGTTAGAGGAAGCGCTGGCGCTGCTCGCCCAGCACCCCTGGGTCGGCGAGATCACCTTGCAGCGCGACCCGCGCGTTTACACCAACGGGACGACGATCATCACCTGGGCCTGGAGCGGCAGCCAGCCCGGTGCCATCGACACCGCCAGCCCCCCCGCCGCGCTCGTCCGCAGCGACCGCGTGATTGGGGTGCGGGTGCCCACGCGGCTGTTGGTGGGGGATGTGCTGTATCAGCGCGGGCTGCCGGATTCCGCGTATGGCAACGGCATTGAGCACAATTTGCAGTATCAAGAGCTGGATTCCAACCTGCGCAGCGATTACGCCTGCCCGAATTTCGACGCCCAACTCAAAGCGGCGGTGAGCATTGACCTGTACGGCGGCATGAGCTTCAACGGGATGGTCGCGCTGCCGTATTTCCCGGCCAATCAGCCGCTGGTGATTTGCGAGCGGACGTTCTGATCTGCCTGCTGGGCGTGTGTGAGTTGTTTGGCTGAGATGTTCGCTTCGATCAGTCGGCTGGCTGTGCGTGTGGTGGCGCTGGCCATTTTCGGCGTCAGTGCGCTTCGGCTCGCGCCGTACCCTGCGACGGATCTCGCGCCGCTGGTGACGCCAGCCCCGGCTTGCACCTCACCGATCTGCTGGGAGGGCATCGTCTACGCCATGCACATCGATGCAGCCATCGCCATCCTGGAGGCACACCCCTGGGTGGCCGTGCTGGAAGTCAACCCGGACGGCAATTTGGTCTATGCGCATGTGCACTGGTCATGGAGCGGCGCACAGCCCGACTACATTGACGCGGCTGAGCCGGGCTGGATCGTCTTCAGCAGCGCACACGTCCACATGATTCGCATCCCCACAACCCTGGCCGCCGCCACCGCCCAACTCCAGGACCCGGCGGCGGACCCGGCGACCGACCAGCCCGGACGGCTGGATCTGCGGCTGCTGAGCGCGCCGACCTGCACGGTGGCGTGGCAGCGCCCGCTGGTGATCGTGGCGGGGACGACGGGCCGCGCCTACTTTCATGACGCATACCAGTACACAAATCCCGACGGTGTGTGCCGCCCGCGCGGCTAGCGCGCTATAATCTGATCATATTGTAGATCGGTTGTGAATAGTGCGCGTCGCCGCGCGCTGAGGAGGCTCGATGTTTCAAACTTTGCCTATGGGTTGGGTATTCACATGGATTCTTTAGATGATAAGTATTTGCGTATATTACTTGATCGGATCGCTGTTAGCAAATCGTACAAGCCTAAATTCGGTAATGACGGTGAAGGAGTCTCTTTAGATAAATTCCGTTCCCTCTACGGATCAGATCCATTCTATAATTGGTTTGGACTTGATAATCCATTGATGTATGCAGCCCATAAAGCAGCAGGAGGTATCACATCCATCTATCGGCAAATTGGCATTGGGGGTGAAGCGTTATTGAGGCAACTCATACAAGATCATCTGGGGCTCACCTCTGAACAAGCCAACTGGTCATACAAAACTGTAACAAGTGGTCGTCCCCGAACCCTTAAGCTTGATGCGCGTATTGAACCACTAAATGTTGCGGATATTGATCAGCGGCAGAAAATTACAAACTGGATGCAAAAAGCGGCTAGGCAGCTGCAACTCGAAGAACGGGTGGCGAAGGCAATGGGTGGTATCGTTATGGAGGTTCGTCAAGGCTACAAAAGCAAAGACTCCAAGCGACAAAATGCCGACATGGCAAATGCGGCAGAGGCTTACACTAAAGGGTATCTACCGATTTTGGTTGTCCTATCGAATCAGATCGATGGTGATATTGCGGAAAGATACGAACGCGGTAAATGGCTTGTCCTGCGTGGGTCTCTTGAGGGGAGTGATCTATTTTCAACTTACGCTTTTTCGAGAGAGATTATCGGTTATGATCTTGCTGGTTTCTTTCAGCGGAACAATGAGCAACTCAAAAATTTCACAAAGGACATTTTAGAGAGTCTGCTGCGGGCGAATGGCGATGAATAAACAGCGCGCCGACCTAACCTTCAAAGATAATTTGCGAAAAGGCAGACATGGATGGGTCAGACTGACTCCCGCCTATTCGGTCAAACTCGTCCATCAGATTCTCGAAGAACACCCGCAAATTGAACGCATCTTGGATCCATTTTCGGGTACAGGTACGACAGGGTTGGTCGCTGGGCAGCGCGGTTTACACTGCGACCTTTATGATATTAACCCTTTTTTGATATGGCTGGCTCGCGTGAAATGCGATAACTACAGTGTTGAGCAAATTGATAGAACCAGAGCAAATGCCAATATTATAGTGAAATTGGCCAATGAAAACTCAAGTCTTGAACAAGCTTTGTGGATACCACCCATAAGCAACATTGAACGCTGGTGGTCGCAAGATCGCTTGTTGCCGTTGGCAAGAATATTTCACGCTTTGAACAGCGTTGTTCCCAACCCATGCCGAGAGAAAAATCTTCTGCTCATAGCATTCTGTCGATCCCTCATTCAATGGTCGAATGCGGCATTCAATCACCAGTCAATGTCATTTGCGAATGAGGACAAACAACTACGCCTCTTTGGCGCAGAGGAAGAAATTATCCAGAATTTCTTAGCCGAAGTCGAGATGATTTTGGGCGCGGCAAGCGCCTATATTCCGGGTAATACACAGGCGTTTGTTGCAGACTCAAAGAACGGTAATCTTGATCAATGTCAACCTTATGATGCCGTTATCACTTCGCCACCATATGCCAACCGCATGAGTTACATCCGTGAATTGCGGCCTTATATGTATTGGCTGGGATACCTGAAAAAATCCAGAGATGCGGGTGAACTTGACTGGCAAGCCATCGGTGGAACATGGGGCATTGCCACAAGTAAACTGAAAACCTGGAAGCCGCACGATGCGTACAACGACATACCAAGATTAGATCCATTGATAAAGGAAATTGCGCGTTCCAGCGATGTTCTGAGTCGCTATGTGCATAAGTATTTCAATGATATATCCCAACACCTTGAAAGTATACATAAACGACTTGCGCCGCAAGGCAAAGTTTTTTATGTTGTCGGAAATTCAAAATTTTATGATACGCTGATCTCGGTGGAAGAGATATATGCTGATCTCATGAGCAAGTATGGATTTGAAAATATCAATGTACAGGTTATAAGGAAACGCAATTCCAAAAAAGAGCTGTTTGAATACATTGTGTCAGCAGACAAAATTTAGAGATGCTGTCCGCCGTGCTCAAACTGGCGCTGCTGCTGATTCTGCTCAGCGGCGGGGGCCTCGCGCTGCTGCGCGCGCAGCCGAACCCGGACGCGGCGCGGCTGGCGCTGCTGACTCCGCCGCCGGGGTGCGCCGTGCCCTGCTGGCAGGGGATTCAAGTCGGGATCACCGAGGCCGACACCGCGCTTCGGCTCCTGGAGAATCATGCCTGGGTAGATCGAGTCATCGCCGAGCCGGATCTGATCATCTGGCGGTGGAACGGCACACAACCCGCGCTGATCGACGGGGCGCATGATGGGCTGCTGCGCGTCAACCGGCGCGGCGTGGTCACCCAACTGCGCATCCAAACCCGCATCGCGTTTGGGTCGCTGTGGCCGCTGCTGCCGCCGCCCAGCGAGGTCACCTTGGTGCGCACGATGAGCCGCTACAGCGCCCACCAGATTTTGACGTATAGCGAGCTGGGGCTGTATCTGGTGCATTCGCACCGCTGCCCGGCGGGGCCAGACGACCTGTGGACGGGGACGGTCACTATCGGGATGGGGACGGTGTGGCTGTCGGATTCGCTGAACGGGCGTCCGTTCAACATTTATGGGGAGCCGGGCTGGTGGCGCGACCTGCGCGCTTGTCGGCGGGCCGCACCACCCCGTTGATCAGGGCCATCGCAGGGCAATCACCCCCGCGCCGGGGTGAGGGCGCTGCGCCGGGCCACCAACGACCCAAACCGCAGCACCAATTTGATGCGATGGCCCGGCCCCGTTGATTGATCTGGATTGATCCGTGCTGATCCGTTTCGGTTAGTTACACCAGCGCGGGCTGCATGTCGGCGTCGCGCCGACCTCATCGACATCCGGCAGTTCGTCGAAGATCTCATCGTCCAGAATCGCCGTCGTGTGATCGACGAACAACTCGAAGCCGTCGCCGCGCACCAACATCATGTTCGACCCGCCGACAAAACTGCGCGCAATCGGCGTGTATGCGGTATCGACGGGGATGACCCCGGCCCGTTCGCGCGCGTTGCGGTCGAAGAAGCCGACGGCATAATCGGTTGTGATCTGGTTCGGCCCCACGTCCACCGGGTCAACGCCCGCTAATGCCTCCTCAAGCTGCGTCTCGCTGATGGCATCTTCCAGCGCCGACACCGACGGCTGCAGAATCCGCGTTTCGGCGTAGCGGCTGGCCGCAATCTCGGCTTGCGCGCAGTAGTCCGGCTGTGTGAAATCGACATTCAGTTGGAAATCGACGCGCTGGAGCACCTGCACCAACGCCTGCGTCGCGCGCCCACAGCGCATCAGCGGGTCGTCGCCCGTCCAGCCGTTGGGCCGCGCCTGCGCCGACCCGACGACCTCATCGGCCAGCAGTTCCAAATCGTGGCGCAGGTCGCGCGCCACCGCCAGCGGGTTGCTGGGCACCGCGCCGAACCAATCATCCGGGCGCGCGTTGATGTCGAAGACACTATTCGCCAGCAGCTCCAGATCAAGGCGGATGAGCAGCGCGAGCTGGGTATCTTCCACATTGATGCTGCCGTTCCAGCCGCCGGGCCGCCCGCCGCCTGGGTTGACCTGATTCGCCAGCAGTTCCAGATCATTGCGGGCGTTGACGAGTGTGGGCAGGGCCTCGCTCTGTTCAACGCCGATGGCGGGCGCGGGCGCAGCAGCTTCACCCGCTCCTGCGGCGGCGCTAGATCCACCGCCCGCGCTTTCCTCCGTTGGGTCATCCGGCGGCACGACCGTCACAGGTTCGATGGGATCGGGTTGGGTCGGTGCCTCGGTGCTCTGGCCGGGCGCAATGATCGTTTGTGCGTCCCCGTCGCCGTAAGCCGCGCCCGCCACCGCGATGGTGTAGGTGCCGCCCCGCGTGAACGGCGGCGAACTGTTCCAGGCGCTCAACGCGCCCACCCCAAACGCCTCCAACTGCTGATCGATGGGGCCAGCGGGAAAGATCGGGTCCGTGTTGCTGGTGCCCGTGACCGGGTCGCTGGTGGCCCCACTGATCGCGAGGTAGTACAAGCCGGGTTGCAGCGCGTCGAAGCTGAGGCGCGAACGGGTCTCGTTTGGCCCGGCGTTATCGTTGGTCGCCACCCCGACGCCCCCGCTGTTGAACAGGTAAAGCTGCGTATCGGCCAGCGATCCGTCGGTGCCAACGGTGGTGGCCGAAAACGACCCGGTGATCAAGATCTGGTACATATCCACATCATCCTGACCGACGATCTCGCCGCGAATGGTGGTCAGCGCGCCGTCGCCGCTGGTCGGCAGCACCTGCGCCGGGAAGGCGGGGGCGTCGCCAACTTCCTGCCAGCTCCCGATCTCTTGGGCCGCCGGGCCAGCCCCAACCACCGCCGCGATCCCCAACAGCAGCGCCAGAATAATGATCATGCTCACGATCAGGCGTATACGATGCATCAAAGCAATTCGTCCTTTAGCTGAATTGTCATAGTCCTGATCGCATTATAGCGCGGTTCGTTAGATCGTAAAGCGGGGTATTCGGCCCAGCGCTGCGGGTGCGCTTATCGGTTGTCGTCGTCGGACTCGGCGTCGTCTTTGGGCGGCGGCGGCGGCATGAACGGCAGCCGGCGGCGCATGTTGGGCAGTTTGCGGAAGATCGGCGTCTCGCCGGGCGGGATGGGCGGTTCGTCGATGTGTGGCCCGCGGCTGCCCGCCGATTTCTGATCGCGCGGCGGGTCGGGTTCCGGCGGTGGGGGTGGCGGCTCCTGATGGGC
>JAADYY010000596.1 GCA_010092805.1 Chloroflexota bacterium
CACAGCGCGATCCGCGCATGTTTTGCCAGATCGTTGTTTAGCAAGATCCCCAATGATCTTCCTTCCGAGCGATCATTTCACATACTCAGAGTTGTACTGACTTGATCGAATTGTAAATCAGGTGCTAGAATTCGCAACCGTTCGTACCGTTGAGGCTTACCTCAACCAAACATAAACAGGATTTGAGTCGCGCCGCAGATGGGCGCGAAGGATAAATATGCAAGAGACCCCCAACGACTTGACGCTCGACCCACTGGTGGGTTGCACCGTCATCGGTACCATCGTCATCGCGTTGATCACTGTGATTCTGGTGGTGGCGTATGTCTTTGCGCAATCCACCGCACCGGCACCAATCACCGAAGATGCTTCGGTGGCTGCCGCCGTGATTCCCGCCACACCCGTGATCACCCGCGCGACCGCACCCAATCCATCCGCATATACCTGGGTTGAAGTGGCGACCGGCTACGACAACCCGCTGTTCGTGACCCATGCCAATGATGGCTCTGGGCGGCTGTTCGGCGTGGAGCAAACGGGGAAAATCTGGGTGATCGAGGCTGATGGCACCGAACTGCCACAGCCATTTCTGGATATTACGCCGCTGCTGCCCAACGATGTTTTCCGGGGCACGTACACGGAACGTGGATTGCTGGGGTTAGCCTTCCATCCCAACTACCGGCAAAATGGGCTGTTCTTCGTCAGCTACACCAACACGGAAGGTGACAGCGTACTCGCCCGCTACAGCGTCAGCGCCGACGACCCAAACCGCGCCGACCTGGGCAGCGCCGTCCAAATCCTGCATGTCGATCAACCCTTCGTCGATCACAACGGCGGCCATATCGCTTTCGGGCCAGACGGCTATCTTTACATGGGGCTGGGCGACGGCGGCAGACTGTTCGATGAATTGGGTCACGGCCAAAACACACAGACGCTGCTCAGCACCATGCTGCGAATCGACATCAACGCCGAGACCTACACCATACCACCAGACAATCCATTCATCGGGAACCCGGAGTATCTGCCCGAAATTTGGGCGGTTGGTGTGCGCAACCCCTGGCGTTTCAGCTTTGACCGCGCGACGGGCGATCTCTACATCGGTGACGTGGGCCAACTGCTGTGGGAAGAGATCAATTTCCAGCCCGCCACAAGTCCCGGCGGCGAGAATTACGGCTGGAGTATCTACGAAGGGCGTGAACTCAACCAGGAAACCGCCCCGGACGACGAATTCGTCATGCCCGTGTTTCAGTATGAACATGCGCTCGGCTGCTCGGTGACAGGTGGCTATGTCTATCGCGGTGATGCTCTACCCGAACTGCACGGCGTTTACTTCTTCGGCGATTATTGCATCGGGCGAGTCTGGATCATGTACCGCGATCCGTCGGAAGCGTGGCAGATCGAGGAGTTCATGCTGACCAACCGGCAGATCGCGTCATTTGGTGAAGATGAGCAGGGTGAACTCTACCTGGTCGATTACAAAGGCGACATCTTGCGACTGACCGCTGCGGACTCGGTGCGCGCACTTGAGAATTAAGGTACTCTCCGGGTAGAATTAAGCAGTCCGATAAGCGGAGGGGCAGACGCTTGGGCGCAATCCGCCACTTGATGTGGGAGCGGTTCAAAATCATCGCGGGAATCGTCGGGGAATTTCAGGGGCGATTTATCGCTATGTTGTTCTATTTCACTGTGCTGGTGCCCTTCGGCATTGGGGCGCGCCTGTTCAGCGATCCACTGCGCCAGCGCGTTAGCGCACCAGCCTGGATTGAGCGTGAGCCGGTCGACAACCAACTCGAAGCCGCCAAGCGTCAAGGGTGACCGATGTACATCTTAGGCATTTCCTGCTTCTACCACGACTCGGCGGCAGCGCTCCTGCACAATGGTGAACTCATCGCCGCTGCCATGGAAGAGCGCTTTTCCCGCCAAAAGCACGACAACAATTTTCCCATCCAGGCTGTCAACTTCTGCCTTCAGCAAGCGGGAATCAGCGGCGAAGATCTCGACTATGTGGTGTTCTACGAGAAACCGCTCGTCAAGTTTGAACGCATCCTGCTGACCACGCTCAAGACGTTCCCGCAGTCAGCGGGTGTGTGGCGCGAAGCGATGGTTGGGTGGCTGAACGAGAAACTGTGGGTCAAGAACATCATCCAGCGCGAGACGGGCGTCCGTTACGACCGCGTGCTGTTCTGCGATCATCACATGAGCCATGCCGCGAGCGCATTTTTCGCCAGCCCATTCCGTGAAGCCGCCGTCCTCACCGTCGATGGTGTTGGCGAGTGGACAACCACCACGCTTGGTCAGGCCACCAGCCGTTGGGAAGGTGACAGCGACGGCCACAACGCCATCGAATTGTTCGGCGAGCAGCGCTTTCCAGACTCCATCGGTCTGCTGTATTCGACCTTTACCGCCTATCTTGGGTTTCGCGTCAACAACGGCGAATACAAAGTGATGGGCATGGCCCCCTACGGCCAACCGCGCTACGTCGAGCACATTGAGAAGCTGTTTCAACAAAATCCGAGCGATGGCAGCTTCGCGCTCAATCTGGATTATTTCAGTTTCCACAAATCGGCTCAATTCCCTTACAGCCGTCGGTTTCTCGATCTGTTTGGCCCGCCGCGTCAGGCCGAGTCAGATTTTTTTACCCTCGCGACCAACCCGGAACGCAGCGCTGAACACAGCGCCATCGAACAGAATCAACATTATGCCGACATCGCCGCCAGCATCCAGCGCGTGACCGAGGATGCCCTGATCGCGATGGCGAATTATCTGCATCAACGCACCGGGCAAAACAAGCTCGTGATGGCAGGCGGTGTAGCGCTGAACACCAAAGCGAATTTCCGTTTGCTGAACGAAACGCCCTTTGAGGAAATTTACATTCAGCCCGCCGCCGGTGACGACGGGGGCGCACTCGGCGCGGCGCTGTGGGCTTATCATCTCGTGTTGGGGCAGCCGCGCACATGGGTGATGCCGCACGCTTATTGGGGTCAGGAATACAGCGATGCGGAATGCCACAATTTCCTCACCGAGATCGGTGTGGTGTTCGAATCATTTGCTGACAACGACGATGCCCTAATCGATCAGGTGGCTGAGCAGCTCACACAGCGGAAAGTCATCGGTTTTTTTCAGGGCCGCTTCGAGTGGGGGCCGCGCGCGCTGGGCAACCGCAGCATCCTCGCCGACCCGCGCGATGCCGCGATGAAAGAGGTCGTCAATACCAAAATCAAGTTCCGCGAGCCGTTCCGCCCGTTCGCCCCGGTGATCTTGCGGGAGCGCGCACCGGAATATTTCGACTACCCGGGCGTGGATAGTCACGAAGCGCCGCGCTACATGCTGATGGTCAGCCCAATCAAGGCGGACAAGCAGGATAGCATTCAGGCCGTCTGCCACATGGGCACCGGTCGGCTGCAAACCATTGAGCGCGAAACCAACCCACGCTATTATGGCGTCGTCGAACGCTTCGGCCAGCACACCGGAGTCCCGGTCGTGCTGAATACATCGTTCAACCTGCGCGGTGAGCCAATTGTCTCATCGCCGCGCGATGCGTGGAATACGTTCACAAACAGCGACATCGATACGCTCGTGCTTGGCCCGTTCATGGTGCATAAAGCACGTTGATCTCAACCGAGGAGCATATAATGCGCGATATGATTGCCCGCATGGGCATTTTCGGGGAACTGCTCACGTTCCTGTGGAAACGCAAATTGTACTGGCTGCTGCCGATGATCGTCATGTTGGGCGTTGTCGCCTTCCTGATCATTCTGGCGAGCAACCCGGTAACTGCGCCGCTGCTCTACCCCGTTTTCTGATCCGACGGGCTGTAGCTGGGAGATCCTCACGATGGTGCCACTGGAACCGCTGCAAATCGCGTTGATTGTCGGTCTGCTGGTCGGCATCAGCGCTGGGGGCTATGTAGCGCTGCTCTCGCACCGCGAGTCACAGGTATTGGGTGGACCGCTGGCGCATCTGTTTCACTTCTTTGCGGCGGCGGGGTTTGTCGGTGGGTTACCTGCCGCCATCACCGCCGCGATCCTCGGCCAGGGGCTTGGCGGCGCGCTGCTGATGGCCGCTGGATTCTTGTTGGCGAGTGGGATCGGGTTGTTCCTGTACGCGCTCTTCGAGCGTCCAGCGCAGGCGCGCATCCAACGTGACGATGATACCGGGTGGACGGAAGCCGACGCCCGGTCTTCGGGGCTTTGAGCGCCAGTTTCTGATCAGAGTTCTGGCACCACGAGCGGCAGCGTCACAATAAAGCTGCTGCCTTCACCCACAGCGCTGTGCACATCAATGCGACCGTCGTGCTGCTCGATGATCGACTTGACAATCGCCAGCCCCAGCCCGGTACCCTCTTCGGCCTGATGAGCGGTGCGCTTGGAGCGGTAAAACTTATCGAACAGATGCGGAATGTC
>JAADYY010000597.1 GCA_010092805.1 Chloroflexota bacterium
ACCTCACTCTCGTGTTACTCACCATACGCCGGGTATCCCAGTGCGTATGCTCAACTGATGGCATTCGTTCTTAAAATCACAACAACCCGAAAATTAACCTCTCGTTAAATTGCTGACGACTATCAGCAATTTGTTTTCATATTAACCTATAATGACACGAAAAGAATTGAGAATTGAATTAACGTTTCGCAGCAATGTTTTGATCTAACAAGTTTGAATGATCAGGGAGTCGCCGGGGGCATCGTGCCGCGCCAGCCGCGACCCATCCGGCGGCCAGAACCACCCAACCCGAAAGGCATACGCTTGCGGATCAAGCGTGGGCGGGCGCACGAACCGATAGACATCGCGGACGTATTCGCCCGGCTGCCACAGCGACGTGGGGTAGCGCCCTGCGACGGGCATCCGGTCACGCTGATCGAGAATCGCGCCGTCGGCGTCCAGCCCATTCACCAGATGCACAAACACCGTGTAATCGCGCTCGATTGGGGCCAGCGCCTGCCAGATGAGCGTCAGCGTGAGATCATCGCCCGCAGCCACCAGCGAGCAGCCGTACAGCGCGATCTGATCGGCATACACCGCGTCGATCCGCCGATCAACGGGCGGCGGATCGGTGACCCGCGCGATGCCCGCCACCGCGACCGTCCCCAGCATGACGCGCACCTCATTGATCGTCAGGCTGAGCGGCTGTTCGCCGGCGGCTTGATCGCGCGGCAGCGCCCAGCGCATGGGCAGCGCCACCAACTCGCCATCGATCCAGCGCGCGGGCGGGTACGGCAGCGATCCCTGCCACAGCGTCGCCGCGCCAAGTGCGACCGTCACCCGCAGCGAGGCGCGCGCGCCGTCATGCGGCGTCGCCTGCCAGTAGAGCGTCAGCGGCAGGGGCGCGCCGGGCCGGGCCGCTGCCGGCGGCGCATCCCAGCCGAGCAAGCGCACGCCGGGCGCGACATCGACCGGAGCGCGGGTATCCATCGTCAGGGCCGCCGCATCGGGAAATGTGTCCGGGCGGCTGACCGTCACTGCGCCGACGGTCGCCCAGATGCCGCCCGCCCGATCATCGGCCATGAAGGCTGCATAAGTCTCGCTGGCGCGCGCGACCCACGCCGCCCGCAGCGGATACGTTCCCGGCGGTGTCCCGATGGGGACGGTCACACGGGCGCGCTGCATGAGCGTCTCGCCCGCTCGCCAACGATCCGTCTCGGTGAGGTACGGCTCGGCGCGGCTGAGCCGGTGGCCGTCGGGCGTTTCGAGCTGCACCAGCGGCGTGAGATCCGCGAACGGCGGCGGCGCGCTGATCCGCCAGTGCATGACGATCTCGCCGCTCGACCCAGCGCTGATCGGCGGCGCGACGACGCCCACCAGCGTGAGGTATTCGCTGCGGACGGGGGCCGGTGGCGGGCTGCTCAGCGGCAGATCTGCGCGGCCCGGCACGCGAAACGCCGCGAATGCCGCGCGCGCGTCCGGGGCTTGCGGCAAATCGTTTAGCCGCCCGGCTTCCAGCCAGCCCGCCCAATCTGCGGGCGGCGGCGCGCTGCGCGGGAAGACATACAGCCCCTGTTGATCGACCGGGGCGCGGAACAGGCTGTCGGTGCCCAGCCAGGTCACCGGCCCCACGTCGGCGATCTGTACGGTGGGGTGGCCGCGGTCGCGCGCGGCGATGTAAACGATGTCGCCCGGTTGGCGCGCGCTGGGCAGCCAATCCGCCGCCGCCGCCAGATCGGCGTCGGTTTCGTAGAAAACATCGGCGCGCCCGGCCCACGCGAAATATGTTGCGCTCACCGTGACCGCCCCGCCGATCAGGATGATCAGTGTCAGCGCCGCGATCCCCGGCAGCGGCTGACTCCGGCGGATCTGTGCAGACTGACTCAGCCGGGCGACGATCCCGGTGTAGATGGCTTCCGCGCCGACGGCGACCAGCACAAAGATCAGCGGGGCCATGCCCAGCGAGCGCATGTGACTCGGCGGCAGCCCGCCCACCGCGATCACGCTCGGCAGGGTCATCAGCGGGGCCAGCAGCGCCAGCCCGTAGGCCGCGCGTTCCGTCGCCGGGATGGCGGGGCGGGTGAGGCGGTAAGCGGCGGCCAGCCCCCCAGCGATCAGCAGCGCGCCTTCGATGGGTGTGAAATACGGCCTGCCGGGGATGTTGTAGCGCAGGTACGGGTCGCCCTCAATGAAAAACATCCGCAGGTGCAGCCCGATACTCTCCGCCAGTGTGACGGCGGTTTCCGGCTGCGTGACTTCACCAAGCCGACCGAGGAAGATCGCCGGGTTTTCCAGCGCGTAGATGGCCATTGGCGCGGCGGTGATCGCCAGCGCACCGAAAAACAGCGCCCCCTGTGCGATCCGCCGCCGCCACCGCGCTCGATCCAGCCAGAGCAGCAGCAGCCCGCCGATCAGCAGCCAGACGGGAAACAGCCGCGACGCCATGTATGTGTACAGCGCCGCGCCCGCGAAGACCCCACCGATGATCAGCGGGCGCGCCTTGAGGCGGCGGGCGTTGAGTCCGCGCCATAAGCACAAGAGGGCCAACGTTTGCAGCAGCGGCAGCGTCACCGCGCGGAAGCCCTGCCGCGCCAGCCAGATGTGATGAAACGACAGAGTCATAACTACACCGATGAGCAGACCAATCACGAGGCCGCGCGGCCCAGCGAACAGCGCCCGCCCCAGCGCGATCCCGGCGGCGATGGTGAGTAAATTGGCGAAGGCGCTCGTGAGTTGCAGCGAGAACATCCCGTCATGGACGGCGAGCAGCAGCGGCGCGGCCAGGTAGTGGTACAGCACCTCGCGGCCCTGATAGGCCTCGACAATCGGGAAAAATCCAGCGCCGTCGGCCACGCTCCGCGCGATCAGCAGATTGGCCGCTTCATCGTAGTGCGGGCCGGGGGGGTAGGTGGTCAAACCGTTGAGCCGCAGTACAGCCGCTACCACTAAGATTGCGGTCGCCAGCCAGAGAAATTGCCTGTGCATCGGATTCCGCCACTATCATCGTGATCATCCGTAGGGTAACGTGTGGGCCGCGCGGGTGCAAGTGGCCAATGTCACTAACTTTACCGTTATTTTTTGTACATTATTGCTTTTGGTAGATTTTACATCAAAAGATCTTTTTATCGCTATAGAACGGCGATCAGCGGCAGGGCTAGCGCACCAAATTTGTTCTACATCTGTGGTCTTTTGTGACACGATTAGCACCCTCACCCCGGCGCTCCGCGCCACCCCGCTCCCACCGCTTCGCGGGGAGCGGGATTAATGAGATTTGTGCGCATATGTTTATTTGACGACTGTGCCCGACGCAGTGCCTCCCCTCGCCCAGCGCCGCCGGTGGCTTCCGGAGCGGGGGAACGCGGGGGGTGCCCAGAAGCAGCATGGGTGATTTTGATGCGATAGAACGGCGATCAGCGACGGATCTCACGGCAAAAGCCGCTGCGGGATAGCTGCCGAAAAAAATGGAGCGCCGCCCAGGTGACAGCGCTCCAGATGCTGTTGGTCAATCGATTTGATTGTGTTTTGGCCCGCATCCCCCTGCCCCTGCTCCCGA
>JAADYY010000598.1 GCA_010092805.1 Chloroflexota bacterium
ACCCTCAATTTGCTAAATATAGCACGGTTTGCTAGAATGCCGCCCGGTTGAAATCCAAGTGCTGGACGTGTGATCCATGCACTGCTTTAAAGATTGACATCAAGAAAACGTAGCCCTTGTTAACAGCTTATGTAGAGAGAAACATGCCTAAAAACACAACGTTGGTTTGGTTCACCCTCCTTCTGATCGTATGCGCTTTTCCCCTCACCGTGACCGCAGAACCGCATAGCGAACCGCAGCAGCAGCAAGGCCTTGATGCTGTTGTCGAGCAGACCGTTTGGCTGCGCAGCGGCCCTGGCGTCGAATGGCGGCAGATCCGGCAGTTGGAGCCGGGCACGCGCGTCCGCCTCGATGGACGGCCCGGCGTCGGCGATTTCTGGGTGCGCGGCATCACGCAGGGCGGCGAGATTGGCTGGATGGCAGCGCAGTATCTGAGCGTCACCAGCGCGCAGGTCAACAGCCTGCCCACCATCTGGGTCGATACGCCCTTCACGCTGTCGCCACCATCGCCGGGCGGGGCACCTCAGCAACCCGCGCAGCCGCCCGCCGAACAACCCGCCGCGCCGGCAGAGCAGCCCGGTCAGGCCCCCGCTGAACAGCCCGCCGAACAGCCCGCCGCACCGCCGCCCGTCGCCAACACCGCCCCCGTCGGCGGATTCAACCTCGGCGGGCACATCAGCACGCTGAACGGGCGCACAATCGACGCGCTGCGCCGCTCCGGCATGACCTGGATCAAGCGGCAGGTGGGCGACAACGGCAACGCCGCCGGGGCCATCAACGAAGCACATAGCAACGGTTTCCGCATTCTGTTGGGTGTCGTCGGTCGCCGTGATCTGGTGAGCGACGACAATTATCTCCAGCAGTACGCCAACACCCTCGCCGGGATGGCCGCCGCCGGGGCCGATGCGATTGAGGTGTGGAACGAGCCGAACATCGACCGTGAGTGGGCGTCTGGGCAAATTAGCCCGCAGCGCTACACGCAAATGCTGCGGCTGGCCTACAACGCGATCAAAGCCGCCAACCCAAACACACTGGTCGTCAGCGGCGCGCCCGCCCCAACCGGCTTCTTCGGTGGGTGCAGCGGCGCGGGCTGTGATGACGATGCCTTTGTGCGCGGGATGGCCGCCGCCGGGGCCGCCAATTACATGGACTGTGTCGGCATCCACTACAACGAAGGCATCGTCCCGCCCGACCAAACCAGCGGCGATCCGCGCGGCAACAGCGGCCACTATTCGCGCTACTTCTGGGGGATGGTCAACACGTACTGGAACGCCTTCAACGGCGCGCGCCCGCTGTGCTTCACCGAGCTGGGCTACCTCTCGCCGGAGGGCTTTGGGCCGCTGCCCGGCGCGTTCGGCTGGGCGGCAGATACCAGCGTCGCTGAGCACGCCGCATGGCTCGACCGGGCGGTGACGCTTTCGCGCACGAGCGGGCGGGTGCAGTTGGTGATCGTCTGGAACGTCGATTTCACCAATTACGGCGCTGATCCGATGGCCGGCTACGCGATGATCCGCCCCAATGGCAGTTGCCCAGCCTGCGACGCACTGGCCAACTGAGCCGCGATTGCAAATCTGCATTAGAATAGGCAAGCGCGCGGTGACGCTCAGCATCCCGCGCGCCTGTTTATTCGTGAGTACGAGGTCGCTATATGGCCGGAAGACAACCGTCACCCCAACCCAGACGCCGCGCAACCCCGCAGGTCGTCCCGGATATTCCCAGCCAGCCCCCCATCCCCCCGCCAGCGGGACCCGCGCAACCGCCGCGCCCGCTCACCAGCGGCGGCGGCTGCTGGCTGACCGGGATCGTCACCGTCGCGGTCGCCGTCGGCCTGATCGTCGTTGGGTTTCTGCTGCCGCCGATCAATCTGCTCGATCAACTGCTCGGCCCGCAGTATCAAATGCTCAACGCGACGGCCAACTCGGTCACGGTCGATGGGCTGTCGGTGCAGTTGGCGGGCGCTGACTCCGGTGCGGATTTCGGCCTCGCTGTCGATCCGCAGCCGGCCAGTGACTTTCTGAGCGACGACGGGCGTCGCGGTGTGTTGAGTGCGGCGCTGGCCCCGCCCACCCGCGATCTTGTCAGCCCGGTTTACACCCTGCGCACAACCGGCACCGCGCCGAACACGCTCACGCTCAGCCTTGATCTCACCGATCTGCCCGCCGAAACCGATCCGGCACTGCTCGATCTGTACGGCTGGGACGATGAAGCTGGCCGTTGGGCGTTCCTGCCCGCCAACATAAGTGATGCAGCGGTGACGGCCACCATCGCGCAACTGCCGGAGCGGGTGGCGCTATTCCAGAAACGCCCGGTGGATCAGCCGTTGGTGCTGGCCGCCTTCGATGTCACCCAGCAGCTCACCCCGGAGGTGGGGCAGGTGGCGAGCATCGTCGCGCCCGCCGGGTTGCAGCCCACAATGGATGGCCAGTTGACGGGCGGGCTGGCGGCGGGCTTTGACCTCAACGCGCGCTATCGCGTGATGCCCAGCATCCGCAACTACAGCGATCCGCGCGCGATTGACACCATCACCCTCGAGACGATCCTCGGTAACCCGGCGGTGCGCCGCGAGCACGTGCTGCGGCTGACAGCGTTTGCCAGCAGCGCCTATGACGGCGTGCTCATCGATTACCGCGAAGTGCCTGCCGCCCAGCGCGACACGTTCACCGATTTTATCGCGGCGCTGGGCGCGAATCTGAATTCGGCGGGGCTGCTGTTGGGCGTCGTCGTGCCCACGCCGACATTCGTCGATGGGGCCTGGCAGTCGGGCGGCTACGACCTGCGCGCGCTGGGGGCAGCCGCCAACCTGATCCAGATCAATCTGCCGCCAGATCCAGCGGGGTTTGCGCCCGGCGCAACCAACGAGGTGCTGCTGCGCTGGCTCACGAGCGAGATCAACCGCGACCGCTTGCTGATGGGGCTGACAGCGCGCTCGCTGCGGCAGGTCGGCGCAGATTTCACCGCCATCGGTTATGCGGAAGCGCTTTCGGCGCTGGGCGATGTGACTATCGATGTGGATCGCACCGCCGCCGGGACGGTTTTCCCTGGCAGTTTGGTGCAGGCCAGCCTTGACGGTTACAACGCGGCTGTCGGCACCGATCCAGCGACCAACCAGCCCTACATCGAATATGTGGATGATGGCGGCGCCGCCGTCACGCGCATGTGGCTGACGACGCCTGCCGCCCTCCGCTTCCGCCTGGATCGCACGGCGCGGTTGGGGTTGGGCGGTGCCGCCTTCGACGATCTGCTCCATGACGACATCGCAGATCGAGCGCTGGAGACGATCTTCAATTATCGGCTGCAACTGCCCGCTGAGGACGATTTCGGTGCGAATTTCGCGCTGCAATGGACGATTGAAGGCGCGGACGGCATCGTTGATCAAGTGACGACCGGCCTCAACGCAGCGCTTGTCGCCACCATCGACGCGCCGGACGGCAACTACGCGATCAATGTGGCCGTCGTCGGCGCAGATACCGCAATCCAGCGCGAAGGGGCGGCGGTCGCGGTCTTCGCCCCAACGCTGACGCTGACGCCGCGCCCCACCTCAACCCCCACACCCACCCCGGCAGCCACCTC
>JAADYY010000599.1 GCA_010092805.1 Chloroflexota bacterium
ATGAGCCGGAACGATCCGAAGGATAAACTCAGTACGCGCCACCTGCACATGCCGCCCGAAGAGGTGCCACACCCGCGCGTCACTGGCCCCTTAGACCGGACACTCCCCTGGGTCATTGAGTTCCGAGTGGTCGGCACGGCGTCTATCATTCAGGCGCAAGTCGAAGCGCAGATGATTCTGGGGCGCGTCCACAGCGGCGACAGCGAACAGCCGCACATCGATCTCAGCCCGTATGATGCCTTCGCAAGTGGGGTGTCGCGGCACCATGCGCTCATCCTCACCGAAGACGAACACCTGATGCTGCAAGATTTGGGCAGCACCAACGGCACGCGGCTCAACGGCGCGGTTTGCGATCCAGCGCGCCTCTACCGGCTGCGGCACGGCGACGAAATTATGCTGGGGCGGCTGCGGATGCAGGTGTACTTTGCGGTGGTGCCCGTGCAGGATGGCTATCACACCTCGAGCGCCTACCACCTGCCAGCAGACATCGACATCCCGCTGATGGGCAGCGGCCAACACATTCTCGTCATTGAGGACGATGCCGATGTGGGTGTGGTCTTCCGCATGGCGCTGGAAAAAGCCGGCTTCAATGTGACGTTGGTGGATAACGCGGCCAAAGGTTTGGGCGCGTTTTTCCAGGCGATGCCCGATGCCATCATCCTCGATTTGATGCTGCCCGATATGAACGGCCTGGATTTGGTGCGCTACGTGCGCAAGCAGCCGCTGGCCGAACGGGTGCCGCTGCTGGTCGTCTCTGGCGCGACGGCAGGCTTCCAGATGAATCAAGCGATGCAGGCCGGGGCCGACTTGTTTTTGGGCAAGCCGGTGGCCGTCGAAGAATTGGTGCGTGCGGTGGGGACTGCCGTCGCGCAATAACGCCGCCCCAGCCCCCGCCACCCCACGCTGGGCGTAGGTAACATAAATTCCGTCCAAAAAATTTCAACAGCGCCCCTTGACGCGTAAGGGGCGTGATGTTATTATTCGCGAACGCATTCACGGTACGCACCCTCCGTTTGTGAGGCAATGTAGTGCTGAACTGATCGAGATGTGGCGAAAGTGCTCTGCGCCCCCATTGCGCGGAGTGGCTCGTCATGAGCGAGAAGCACACATGGGCGTTCCTTGAGTACGCCCATTTGCATGTCTGCTAGGCACGCGCAGCGACGACGAGCAAAAGTTGAAAGTGAGTTTTAGTTATGCCAACCATTAACCAGTTGGTGCGGAAGGGCCGTAAACCGAAACACGCCAAAAGCAAAGCCCCGGCTTTGCAAACGACGTACAACGCCCTCAAGCAAACGCGCAAACGTCGCCGCAAAGGCGCGCCGCAGAAGCGTGGGGTTTGCACCGTCGTGAAGACGCAAACGCCCAAGAAGCCGAATTCGGCGTTGCGCAAGGTGGCGCGTGTTCGTCTCTCCAACGGCATCGAGGTCAGCGCCTACATCGGCGGCGAAGGGCACAGTTTGCAGGAGCACAGCGTCGTGCTGGTGCGCGGCGGTCGTGTGAAAGACCTGCCGGGTGTGCGTTATCACATTGTGCGCGGCACGCTCGATACCGATGGGGTGAAGAACCGCGAGAAGGCCCGCAGCAAGTATGGCACCAAACGGCCCAAGCCCGGCCAAGAAGCCGCTAGCGGCAAGAAGAAGTAGCAATTTTAACTGAGGCGAATGAGCGATGCCAAGAAGAAAAAGCCCCCCGAAGCGGCAAACGCCGCCGGATAACAAGTACAACAGCGTATTGATCTCGCAGTTGATCAACCGGATGATGCTGGGCGGCAAGAAGAGTACGGCGCAGGGCATCATGTACAAGGCAATGGACATCATGGAGGAGCGCACCGGGCGCAACCCGCTGGAGGTGGTGGAGCAGGGCATCCGCAACGTGACCCCAACGATTGAAGTGAAACCGATGCGTGTCGGGGGGTCCACTTATCAGGTGCCAGTCGAGGTGTCCTTTGAACGCGGCTCGACGCTGGCGATGCGCTGGGTGCTGGAAAACGCGCGCAGCCGCGGCGGGCGCAGTATGGCGGACAAACTGGCGAACGAACTGATGGACGCCGCCAACGGCCAGGGTAACTCTGTCAAACGCAAAGATGATACGCATCGCATGGCCGATGCGAACAAGGCGTTTGCTCACTTCCGTTAGACCGACCCGTGCGCCTCGAGTGCCTCGAAGTGCCGGGTGTTGTGTCGGCTTGATTGCGAAGGTCTGAAGAGAGAAGATGGCGAAAAAGACAGAAACAACGCAGTACGACATCAGTAAGGTGCGCAACATTGGGATTATCGCGCACATCGACGCGGGCAAGACGACCACCACCGAACGCATCCTCTACTACACCGGTATGGTGCACAAAATCGGTGAGGTGCATGATGGCGGTGCCACCACCGATTATATGGCGCAGGAACGTGAGCGCGGTATCACCATCACCGCCGCTGCCGTCACCGCAAGCTGGAATGGTCACCAGATCAACATCATCGACACCCCCGGCCACGTCGATTTCACGGCGGAAGTGCAGCGCAGCGTGCGCGTGCTCGACGGTGGTATCGTGGTGTTTGACGGTGTGGCCGGTGTGGAGCCGCAGTCGGAGACCGTGTGGCGTCAGGCTAACGAGTATCATGTGCCGCGCATCTGCTTTGTCAACAAGATGGATCGCACGGGCGCGAACTTCCAGCGCTGCGTCGATATGATCGTTGACCGTCTCAACGGCAACCCGGTGCCGATCCAGTTCCCCTACGGTGAGGGGGCGGAATTCAGCGGCATCGTTGACTTGCTGGCGATGGAATTGGTCACTTATGGCGACGATCTGGGTACGGCCATCGAGCGCCACCCGATTCCGGAAAACGCACGTGAAGAGGCCGAAACCCGTCGCGCCGAGATGATCGAAAAGATCGTCGAAAACGACGACTACCTCACCGAAAAGTACCTGATGGGCGAGGAAGTCAGCGACGAGGAGCTGATGGGTGCGCTGCGCGCCGGGACGCTGGCCAGCAAGATACAGCCGGTGCTGTGCGGTTCGGCGCTGAAGAACAAGGGCGTTCAGATTCTCCTGGATCGTGTGGTTGAGCTGCTGCCGTCGCCGCTGGACGTGCCGCCGGTGGAAGGCCACGACCCGAAGACCGACGAGATTCTGGTGCGCAACCCTAAGGACGATGAACCGACGGCTGCGCTGGTCTTCAAGATCATCACCGACCCGTTCGTGGGGCGTCTGGCCTTCTTCCGCGTCTATTCGGGCGTGGTCAAGGCGGGCAGCAATATGCTCAACGCCACCAACGGCAAGCGCGAGCGCATCGGGCGTATCGTCCGTATGTTCGCCGATGACCGCGAGGATGTCGAAGAAGTGCGCGCGGGCGATATTGCGGCGGTGCTGGCGCTGAAGGACACCTTCACCGGGGATACGCTGGCTGACCAGAACAACCCGGTCATCCTGGAGAAGATCTCGTTCCCGGCCCCGGTGATCGAGGTGGCGATTGAGCCGAACAGTAAGAGCGACCAGGACAAGATGGGTGAAGCGTTGCGCCGTCTGGCGGAAGAAGACCCCACCTTCGAGGTCGAGGTCGATGAAAAACTCGGCCAAACGAAGATTCGCGGCATGGGCGAGCTGCATCTTGAGGTGCTCGTTGACCGCATGATGCGCGAATTCGGTGTGCAAGCGTCGGTGGGCCGCCCGCGCGTGTCGTACCGCGAAACCATCACGCAGCCTGCCCGCGTCGATACGACCTTCAAGCGTCAGACGGGTGGTTCCGGTCAGTACGCGCGTGTCGTGCTGGAAGTGGAACCGATGACTGACGAAGAGCGGGCCGAGACCGAGGGGGATTTGCTGTGGGTCGATGCCATCAAGGGGGGTTCCATCCCGCGTGAGTTCATCCGCCCCACCGAAAACGGCGTGCGCGAAGCGATGCAAGGCGGCGTGCTGGCAGGTTACCCGGTGGTGGGCTTGAAGGTCAGCTTGGTTGATGGTGCCGCCCATGACGTTGACTCCAGCGAAATCGCCTTCAAGATCGCCGGTTCGATGGCATTTAAAGAGGGCTTCAACAAGGGCAAGCCGGCGCTGCTGGAACCGATGATGAAGGTGGAAGTGGTGGTGCCGGACGATTACACGGGCACCATCGTCGGTGACCTGTCGTCGCGGCGTGGCATTATCGGCGGCATGGACCCGCGTGGTGGGGGCATCACCTCCGTCAAGGCGTCGGTGCCGCTGGCCGAGATGTTCGGTTATGCCACCAACGTCCGTAACCTCACGCAGGGGCGCGGCAGCTTCACCATGGAGTTCGAGCGCTACAACATTGCGCCGCAGAGCATCGCGGACGAAGTCATCAAGAGCGGCGGTTGATCCGTCTGGATTTGTGGGTCTAGCCCGGCTGCGGGCGCGTTGTTAGCCCGCAGCTTTGGGATAATGGTTTCGCTATGTGGTTCTGGTTAGTACACACCTATCAAACGAGCTGAGACGAAGCTAAAGGAAACAGAGGACAAATGGGTAAGGAAAAATTCGAGCGCGGCAAGCCGCACATGAATATCGGCACCATCGGCCACGTTGATCACGGCAAGACGACCCTGACCGCCGCCATCACCAAGGTGCTGGGCATGAAGGGCGCTGCCGAAGCGATGAAGTACGAAGACATCGACAACGCGCCGGAAGAAAAAGCGCGTGGCATCACCATCAACATCCGTCACGTGGAATACGAAACCGACATCCGCCACTACGCCCATGTGGACTGCCCCGGCCACCGTGACTATATCAAGAATATGATCACCGGTGCCGCGCAGATGGACGGTGCGATTCTGGTGGTGAGCGCGCCCGACGGCCCGATGCCGCAGACCCGCGAGCACGTGCTGCTGGCGCGTCAGGTGGAAGTGCCGGCGATGGTCGTCTTCCTCAACAAGATCGATCAGCTGGACGACGAAGAGCTGCTGGAACTGGTGGAGCTGGAGCTGCAGGAACTGCTGGCCAGCTACGAGTTCTCGGAAGACACCCCGATCATTCGCGGGTCGGCCCTGGCTGCCACTGAGTCCGCCAGCACCGACCCGGACGCGGATGAATACGCCCCGATCCTGGCGCTGATGGACGCGGTGGATGCATGGATTCCGGAACCGGAGCGTGAAGTCGACAAGCCGTTCCTGATGCCGATTGAAGACGTGTTCTCGATCAAGGGTCGTGGTACCGTCGTCACCGGGCGCGTGGAACGCGGCAAGCTGAAGAAGGGCGAGGAAATCGAGATCATCGGCCTGCGCGATGAAATCATGAAGACGATCGTCACCGGTATCGAGATGTTCCACAAGGAACTCGACAACGCCGAAGCCGGCGACAACGCGGGCGTGCTGCTGCGTGGTACCACCCGTGAAGAAGTGGAGCGTGGGATGGTGCTGGCCAAGCCCGGCAGCATCACCCCGCACAAGAAGTTCATGGGCGAAGTCTACATCCTCAAGAAGGAAGAGGGTGGCCGCCACAAGGCCTTCTTCAACGGTTACCGCCCGCAGTTCTACATCCGCACGATGGATGTGACGGGTGAGGTGACCCTGCCGGAAGGTGTCGAGATGGTCATGCCTGGCGACAACGTGAACATGGCCGTCGAGCTGATCACCCCGGTGGCGCTTGAGAAGGGTTCCAAGTTCGCCATCCGTGAGGGCGGTCTGACCGTCGGCGCGGGCGTGATCACCGAGGTTTTGGAATAAAGGGGCCTGCGACGCCGCACCAACGGGGCCGCAACAACTGAGTGTGCAACACCGATGCCGGGAGGCGAGCCTGCTCCCGGCATCATTTACCCTGGTGGCGGCGGCAGACGCCTACATTACGGAAGACAAACGAGCGTGAAGAACAAAATTCGCATACGGCTGAAAGCCTACGACCACCGGGTGCTGGATCAATCGGCGCAGCGCATCGTGGAAACCGCCGAACGCACCGGGGCGCGCGTGGTGGGGCCGGTGCCGCTGCCCACGCGCATCGAGCGCTTTACAGTGCGACGGTCACCGTTCATCGATAAGGACTCGCAGGAGCACTTCGAGATCCGCACGCATAAGCGGTTGATCGATGTGCTGGAGCCGGACAGCAAAACCATTGACACCCTCATGCGGTTGAACCTGCCCGCCGGGGTGGACATCGAAATCAAGATCTAAACGTATTGCACACGCGGGTACGCGCACAGCCTATGCCACCCGCCGCTGTGCGCCGACAAGCAACGACCGGGGCGGCAGCAAGCTTACCCGGCTGGAGGCGAGCGCGATGAAAGGCATCATTGGTAAAAAAGTGGGCATGACCCAGATCTTCGACGAGGGCGGCAGCGCCGTCCCTGTCACCGTCATCGAAGCCGGGCCATGCTACGTCACCCAGGTGCGCTCGGCAGAGCGCGACGGCTACACCGCCATACAGTTGGGTTTTGGCGTCACCAAACCCCAACGCCTGACCAAAGGCCAGGTCGGCCATTTGCAGCGCAACAACCTGCCCGCACTGCGGCACCTGCGCGAATTCCGGCTGCGCGACGGCGAGGTCGATGTGGAAGAGGGTCAGGAAATCAAGGCGGATGTGTTCGAAGCGGGCGAACGGGTTGATGTGATCGGCATCAGCAAAGGCCGGGGCTTCACGGGGACAATCAAGCGGCACGGCTTCAATCGTCAGCCGAAAACACATGGTCAGTCCGACCGTGAACGCGCGCCCGGTTCGGCTGGCCAGTCCGCCAACCCTGGCCGCACGTTCAAAGGGCTGCGGATGTCGGGGCGTTCCGGCAATGACCGGGTGACGGCCCTGAATCTGCAAGTGGCAGTGGTTGATCCAGAGCGCAACTTAATTGCGGTGCGTGGGTCGGTCCCTGGCGCTAATGGCGGCATTGTCATGATTCGCCCGGCAGTGCGCGAGCAGCGCCGCAAAAATAAGAAAGCTTAACGCGGGAAGGGGCCACAGACCATGCAAGTGCCAGTCTTGAATATGAGCGGTGAGCAGGTACACATCATTGAACTGCCCGCCGATATTTTCGAAGTGGAAGTCAACGTTGGGCTGATGCATCAGGCGTATGTGCGCCAGATGGCCAACGCCCGGCTGGGGACGCACAAAGTCAAGCGGCGCGGCGAGGTCAAACTGACCAAAGCCAAGATGTACCGCCAGAAGGGGACGGGCCGCGCGCGTCACGGCGCACGCAGCGCGACTCAGTTCGTGGGCGGTGGCCGCCCGAAAGGCCCGCGCCCGCACAAATATACGAAGGACATGCCGAAGAAGATGCGGCGTGGGGCCATCCGCAGCGCTCTCAGCGCCCTGCTGCGCGACGATCAACTGATATTCGTCGATCAGTTGGCGCTGGAGACGCCCAAAACCCGCGATATGCGCGAGGTGTTGGCGAATCTTGTGGGCGATCAGTCGGCGCTGGTGCTGCTGGCAGATTACAACGAAAATGTGCAGTTGAGCGTGCGTAATCTGGCGAATGCGGCCTCGCTGCGCGCCAGCTACCTCAACATCCGTGACCTGCTGCGCTATGACAAGGTGATTGTGCCGCTGGATGCGCTGGATGTCATCGAGAATATCTGGGGTGTGGCCGAAACGACGCAGTTCGTCGGTAATGGCAACGGCAGCCACCATGAGAGCGAAACTGCTGCGGCGGCAGTTGTGGCTGAGGCTGCGCCAGATGTCGCGCCAGATGTCGCGCCAGATGTCGTTGAGGAAGTGACGGAACCGCCCGCCGCACCGGAAGCCGAAGACGTGGACGAACCGGTCGCTGAGGCTGAGGTTGCCGAGGCAGTTGAAGAATCACCAGACGAGCCGGAAGCTGCCGACGAACCGGTCGCTGAGGCTGAGGCGGTCGAAGCAGCCCCGGAAACGGTTGAGGCAGCGCCGGCAGACGAGCCGGAAACTGTAGCGGCGGTTGAGGACGACGCCCCGGTTGCAGCAGCGGAAGCCACCGACACAACATCGTCCGACGAGGCGGATGCTGACGCTCCGGCGGATGCTGA
>JAADYY010000105.1 GCA_010092805.1 Chloroflexota bacterium
AATCAGGCCCTCACCCTAAATCCCGCTCCGTGTGCCAACGGCAGCCGCCGCTTTGCGGCTAGGCGAGGGACTTCAAAAGCCGTTTTCGCCCCTGCTCCCGAACGCTGACGCTGGGAGCAGGGGCAGGGGCAAAACACAATCAAATCGATTGACCAACAGCATCTGATGCATATGATCAGCGGCGGGGCCGCACGATCAGCAGCAGGAGCAGCAGCAGTGTCAGCAGCGGCCACACCCACGCCAGTTCGCCGGGGCCGTCCGGGCCGGTGCGTGCGTCCGTGCGGCGGATGCGCAGCAGCCGATAGCCCGTCGTCGCGGCGCGGAAGTCTTCATCGCTCATCGTTTGCGGCTCGATGTTCAGCATCGGTGCCACGAAGCCGCTGGCGACGAGCACCACCCGCAGTTTGTCGAGCGCGCCCTCCTCGTCAGTGACATCGGCGGCTTCCCCGGCCCACCAGCCTTCTGGCAGCCACACTTCCACCTGCGGGTTCGCCATGATGTTCTTGTACCACTGCGACTGCGCGCCGAACCCCGCCGTCAGGTAAATGTCGTCATCGATGATCGCGTAGTTGGTGGGGGTGCGGCGGCGCAGCCCGGATTTGCGCCCGGTGTGGGTGAGCACCATGATGCGCCCCATCCGGTCTGGTGACAGGTTGAGCGCGGGGCCGAGTCCCAGCCGCCACATCAGCAGCATGAAGCGGTTGAAGTATTTGAAGAACTGCACCATTTGGGCTTGTGCTTGCGTATCGCTGTTCACCATGATCGAGTCTGTCCTTTCTTGCGCAGGTGTGCGCGTCGGGCGAATCGATGGTTAAGTGGGGGGTGGTGTGCGGTACCAGTAGCTGTACAGTGTCTCGAAACCCAGCCCGGCGTACAGCCGCAGCGCGGGCGGGTTGGTGGAGCGTACTTGCAGATAGGCAGCGGTCGCGCCGTGATCGATGCCCCAGCGCAGCAGATGCAGCATCACTTGTTTGCCCAGCCCGCGCCCGCGCTGCGCGTGATCGGTGACGATGCTGAACAGCCACAGATCCCCGTCCAGCAGAATCGCCAGCCCGCTGGCGCTGGCTGGCCCGGTTGCTTGAGCGCCCCACAGGCTGAGGCACGCCGTTTGGCCGACGACCTGATCCAGCACGCCGCGCATCGCCGGGATCGTGGCGGGGTCGCTGCCGCTGAGCCGACACGACTCGGCGAGCCAGCGCTCGTCCGGCATCGTGCGGATCGTCGCTTTGAGGGTCGGATCGGGCTGCGGATCGTGTGCGGTCAGCGGGCAGTGCTGCACAAACGTCCCGTCGTCGCGGGTGTAGCCGCGTGCCACCAATTGATCGTCGAGATCGGCGGGGAGGGCCGCGTCGGTGAGCTTGAACACGGGCGGCAGGCGCTGCGCCCGGTAGCCGGCCTCGCAGTGCGCGATCTTCTCGTCAAGTGTCAGTGTGGAGCCGGGCGCGCTGTACAGCGGGTGCACCGAATTGGCGCGGCGGGTATAGCCGTTGGCGAAGTTGAGCACCCAGCCGTCGTAATAGCGGCGTTTGAGCGCAGGCCAGATCGTGGCGGCCTGTTCCTCAATGTGGCGGATCTGCGCGGGGGTCAAGGTCATGCGGATCGTGCTCGCTCTCGCGGCGGTGCCGCAACCCGATGCTGCGCTGATTGTAGATCAGCGGCGGGTCATGCGCGAGTACCACGCAGCGCCCGGCCAGGGTGATTTTGATGCAATCACCCTGGCGCGGGGTTGGGGTGAGGGCTGAGCAGTTGCGAATCTGTGGAGGCGGGCCGCGCCGCTCAACCGCTGAGCTGCGCGCCGTCAGTGCGGGCGGGCAGCCCCATCTGTGCGCGGATTTCATCCGCCGAGGGCACCGGCTCGGTCAGCCACACTTCTGAGGTGAAGCGCAGCTTCAGATCGTGCTCCACCGCCAGATCCGCCAGCCGCTTGAGCGTCTCAATTTCGACCCGCCCACGCTCTTCCTTGTCTTCACCGATGCGGTAGGTGAGGAAGCCCTTGAAGCGCCCGTTGAGCGCTTCGTACAGCGCATCCACCGAAACCTTGAAATCGGCGGCCTTGAAGAAGCGCGCTTTGAGGAACGGCTTCATCGGCAGCCGCTCGTGTTCGTGGAACGGCGTGAACATATTCTGCTTGCTGAAGAGTTCGGCCAGCACATCGAAGCGCTGGTCGGCGGCCTCGGCGAGTTCGCCAGCAAGCGGCGCAGCACCCCGCTTGCCCGCCTGAATTTCCAGGCGACCAGTGAAGCACTGCCGTTCGATGGTGGCATAATGGATGAGGTCGTCGTCGTCGAGCATCCCGTAAATGGTGTGCATCAGGTCTTCGCTGGCCTGCTGCAGCTCCTGACGGCGCGTTTTACGGTCGGCGCTGGCGACGGGCGGCAGCGGCTCGCCAAACTCGATGGTGATGCGCGGGCGCTGCAAACGGCACACCCGCCGCCACACATCGTAGGTGCCATTGACGGCAATCGGCACGATGGGCACCCCGGTGACCATCGAGAGGTAAGCCACGCCGTCTTTCACGTCGTAGAAGCCTTTCTCCCAGCTCCCGCCTTCGGGGTAGAGCGCCAGCTTGCCGCCGCGCTTCAACACATCGATCATGGCGTTCATGGCCTTGCGATCCACCGAGGTGCGGTGAATGGGGATGGCGTCAACGCTGTCGTACAGAAACTTGGCTTTCCAACTCTTGCGGAAATCGGCGAAGCCGACCGACTGAATGCCGAACGGATAGTGCATGATGATCACGGGGGCGTCGTAGCTGGAAAAATGATTGCCCGCCAGCAGCGCCGGGCCTTCCGGGATGTTCTCACGCCCGATCACGGTGGTGCGGGTGAGCAGGGCGACCGCAACACGCCCAAAGCTGCGGTACAAGCGGCGCATGATCCACGCGCGCAGGCTGACTTCAGGGATGACGCGCGCGGCGCGCTGGGGTTTGAGACTGGTTGCCAAATCGCTGGTAAGCGACATATGTGTGTCCTCGTTGTGTTATGTGAATATGCCTGTCAGTGGTTCAAGTGTATGGTCATCTGCGTATATATAACAGTACACACGGCCTATTGTAAAGCAACAGGTCGGTGTGATCGCCTTAATGGTTGCCGGGGCCGCCGCTGCGGTGTTGTGTGCGTGGCGCGGTGGCTTGGCGGACGTATGCGCCCACAGTTATGCTGGGGAAGTGGGCCGCGAGTGATCACAGTAACACAACAC
>JAADYY010000600.1 GCA_010092805.1 Chloroflexota bacterium
GAAACACATCGTCAGGCAAATTATGCCGCGCTCCCCGCCAGCCGATGCGCCGGAAAAGTTAACGCCGGAAAAGTTAACGCCGGAAAAGTTAACGCCGGATGAAAGCGCTGTTTCCGTGCAGTTTAGGTATTTGACAGCACGGCTCATTATTTTATAATCTAATCATCGTTAGATTCTTTTTTGTCAAGATTGCTAGGCGTCATGTCGTTCACCGAGGGTACCCGCGTTGGCTCGCAAACCCGCTGATCAGTCCGTCAACCGCAGCGACATCATCCAGGCGGCTGCCGAAGTGCTCCAGCGCAGCGGTTACGAAGCCGCCACCATGAAGGACATCGCCGCCGCGGTCAACCTGACAGCAGCCAGCCTCTACCACCACTTCAGAAACAAAGACTCGCTCCTACTGGCCGTGCTCGAAGTGGGGCTGGACTACATCATTCAGCAGGTCGAACCCATCGTCCACAACGACCAGCCCGTCGAGCGCAAACTGCGCGCCATGACGCGCGAACACATCATCGGCCTGACGGAAAACACCGCCGTCGGGGCCGCGATGGTCTTCGAGATTCGCGCGCTGATGAACGTCAAAGCCCCGCCGCCCGGCGCTCGCCCTGCCGAAAAAGCCGCTTACACCGAATTTATCGCCCGCCGTGACGCCTTCTTCGCCCGCCGTGATGAATTCGAGGATTTGTTCGTGCAGGTGATCCGTGCGGGCGTCGATCAAGGGGTGCTGCGGCCCATCGACATAGATATTTTCGCCAAAACGCTGCTGGGCGCGCACAACTGGGTCGGCGTGTGGTATCGCCCGGACGGTCGCCTGACCGGCGAGCAAATCGCCGATGCCATCGCCGATACACTGCTGCGCGGCGTCATGAATCAGCCGCCCGCCCCGCCCCCAGCATCCGCTCATCGTGAAGCCCAATTGTGAATTGCACCGCACATAGAGAGATTTCAGGAGCCAGACATGATTTCATTCACCCCCACTGAGGAACAACAGCAGCTCATCGACACGATCCGGCGCTTCGCCGCCAACGATGTCCAGCCCATCGCCCACGAAGCCGACGAAAACCAGCGCGTCCCCGCCAACATCATCACCACCGGCTGGGAAATCGGCCTGGTGCCAACCGCCATCCCGGAAGAATTGGGCGGCCTGGGCGAACTGAGCGCGGTCACGGGTGTGCTGGCCGCAGAAGAACTCGCCTACGGCGATCTGTCGGCGGCACTGCAGATCATGGCCCCGGCGCTGTTCGCCTACCCGATCATCCTCTTCGGCACGGCGGAGCAGCGCGAAAACCTGCTGCCAATGTTCTTGGAAGAGCGCCCGGCACACGCGACCGGCGCGCTGCTGGAGCCGGGTGTCTTCTTTGATCCGACAGATTTGAACGTGACCGCCACCGTTGAAGGGGATCGCGTCAAGCTGAACGGCACGAAAGCGTATGTGCCGCTGGCGGCGACTGCCGATTGGGTGCTGGTTTACACGCGCAACGCCGAAACCAACAAGATCGAAGCCTATGTGATCCAGACCGATGTGCGTGGCGTGGAAATCGGTGGCCGCGAGCACCTGATGGGCATTCGCGCACTGCCGACGCATCAGGTGAACTTCAACAACGCGGAAGTCGATCTGCCGTGCCGGTTGGGCGGTGCGGTTGGCATGGATTTCGACGTGATCCTGAACCGCAGCCGCGTCGCGCTGGCGGCAATGGCTGTTGGTGTGGCGCGCGCTTCGTTCGAATACGCCCGCGATTACGCGAAGGGCCGCGTGCAGTTCGGCGTGCCGATTGCCCAGAAGCAGGCGATTGCCTTCATGCTGGCAGAGATGGCGATTGAGGTGGATGCCGCCCGCCTGATGGTGTGGGAAGCTGCCTGGAAACTCGATCAAGGCGAGGACGCCACCAAAGAATCTTATTTGGCGAAGGAATACGCCGACAAAGCCGTCATGCAGGTGACGGACAGCGGCGTGCAAACCCTCGGTGGGTACGGCTTCATCCGTGAGTACCCGGCGGAACGTTGGCTGCGCAACGGGCGCGGCTTCACGACCTTCGACGGCCTGGCGATGGTGTAAGCGCGCCAATCCAGCGCAGCACAAACCAGACATTCAAACGCACTAATGCATTGATCCAGTAGACAACCATTAGACAAGTAGAAATGAGGGTGTAGACCTTATGGCAATCAACTTTGAAGTCCCCGATAACGTCCAGCAGCAAATGGCGATGGTGCAGATGGTCGCCGAGCACGTTATGCGCCCCATCTCGCGCGACATCGATGAAAACGAACATGCACGCCCCTGGCCGTTCATCGAACAAATGTGGCCGTTCATGCGCGATATGCAGAAGCGCAACCTCGAAAAGCTGCTCAGCAATGGCGACAGCACGCCCAAGCGTGAAGGCCCCGGCGTCACCAACCTGCGCTTGATGATGATGGTCGAGATGCTGTCGTGGGGCGACGCCGGGATCTACCTGTGTCTGCCGGGCGGACAGTTGGGCGGCGCGGCGATTGAGGCCGTTGGCACACCGGAGCAGAAAAGCCGCTTCCTGAATCGCTTCGCCGAGGGCGACAAGCCGTCGTGGGGCGCGATGGCGATGACCGAACCGGGCGCTGGCTCCGATACCTCCGCGATTCAGGCGACCGCCGTCCGCGACGAAGCGACCGGCGAATGGATCCTCAACGGCGAGAAGATCTTCTGCACCAACGGCAAGCTCGCCCTCGATGAATCGGACGGGTTGGTCGTCGTGTGGGCGTCAATCGACAAGGGCGCGGGCCGCGCCGGGATGCGCCCGTTCATCGTTGAGGCGGGCACGCCGGGCGTGAAGGTCACGAAAGTTGAGATCAAGCACGGCATCCGCGCCAGCGACACCGCCGCGATTGTGTTCGACAACGCGCGCATCCCCGCCGATAACATTCTGGGCAGCCCGGAAGTTGAGCAGCGCAACGGCGGCTCGAGCAAGGGCTTCAAGGGCGCAATGGCGACCTTCGACGCGACCCGCCCGCTGGTGGCCGCCAGCGCGCTCGGTATTGGGCGGGCATCGCTGGAATTCCTCAAGGACAAGCTGGCCGAAAACGGCGTCGAAATCCCGTATGGGCGGTCGTACCACAAGCTGACCGCCATCCAGCGCGACGTGATCGACATGGAGATGAATCTGCGGGCCGCGTACCTGCTGACGCTGCGCGCCATTTCGATGCTGGATCACAAAGAGCAGAACAGCCTGGAAGCGTCAATGGCGAAGGCGAAAGCGGGCAAGGTCGTCACGCAGATCGGCCAGCGCACCGTCGAACTGCTCGGCCCGGCGGGTTACAGCCGCGAACATCTGGCGGAAAAGTGGATGCGCGACAGCAAGATCAACGACATTTACGAGGGCACCGGCCAGATCAACACGCTGATCGTGGCGCGGCGCATCCTCGGCTACAGCAGCAGCGAGCTGCGCTAAAACAAAGTTTGCACAGCGCTCGCCTGAGTCCGGTCGATTCGGGCGAGTGCTCGCCAAGTTAACGCAACGTCGTGCAATTGAACTCTTTTTGCATTATTGAGGAGAACTGATGCCTTACAACATTCGGAAAGCCGCCGTGATCGGGTCGGGCACGATGGGCGGCGGGATCGCGGCGCTGTTGGCCGGGGTCGGCGTCGAAACGGTGCTGCTGGACATCCCCGCGCGCGATACCCAGCCCGGCGACCCAGCCGCCAAGCGCAACGCCGTCGTCGCCGACGGCATGAAGCGGATGCAGAAATCGCGCCCGGCGCAGTTGTTCAGCACCGCTGATCTCAACCTGATCCACACCGGCAACCTGGACGATCATCTGGAGCTGGTCGCCGACGCCGACTGGATCATCGAAGTCGTGGTCGAGCGGCTGGACATCAAGCAGAACCTGATGGCGAAGCTGGCCGAGATCATCCAGCCGCAGACGATTGTCTCGACGAACACCTCGGGGCTGCCCATCCACGACATCGCCGCAAATCTGGGCGACGATTTCAAACGCCGCTTCCTGGGGACACACTTCTTCAACCCGCCGCGCTACCTGCGGCTGCTGGAGATCATCCCGCATTCGCAAACCGATCCCGAAATCGTCGATTACCTGATGCAGTACGCCACCGAACGGCTCGGCAAAGGCGTGGTGATCTGCAAGGACAAGCCGAACTTCATCGGCAACCGCTTCATGACCATGTCTGGGATGCAGACGATCAACGAAGCCATCGACCGCAGCCTGACCGTCGAAGAAGTCGATTCGCTGACTGGCCCGCTGATCGGTCGCCCGAAGACGGCCACCTTCCGCCTGAACGATCTCGTCGGGATCGATGTGGCGGTGCATGTGGCGCGCAACCTCTACCCTGCCATCCCTGAAGATCCGGCGCGGACGGTGCTCGAACACGCGCAGACCACCGCCCTGTTCGACAAGCTGCTGGCGAATGAGTGGCTGGGCAACAAGAGCAATCAGGGCTTCTACAAGCAGGTGAAAGGCGCGGACGGCAGCAAGGAATTCTGGTCGCTGAACCTGAGCACGCTCGACTATGAAGCGCCCTCCAAGCCACGCTTTGACAGCGTCGGCAAGCATCGCAAAGTCGAAGACACGGGCGAACGCCTACGCCTGCTGCTCAACGAGGATGACAAGGCGGCGCAGTTCCTGTGGCACCATCACGCCTTCTACCTCGCCTACGCTTCGCACCGCGTGCCAGAGATCACCGAGACGATTGTCAACGTTGACAACGCCCAGAAGTGGGGCTTCGGCCACGAACTCGGCCCGTTCGAGATCTGGGATGCGCTCGGCGTCGCTGAAACCATCGAACCGTTCGAGGCGGCGGGCTACCCGGTCGCCGACTGGGTCAAGCAGATGGTCGCCGCCGGGCACGCGGCGTTCTATCAGCGCGACGCCAACGGCCAGGTGAGCGGATTCTACAGCCCGCAGGACGCTGCGTATCTGCCGCTGGCGAAGGATTCGCGCGCATACAGCGTCAATGTATTGCGCGGCACGGGCAATGAGGTCGCCCGCAACGCCGGGGCCAGTATCCTCGATATGGGCGACGGGGTCGCGCTGCTGGAATTCCACAGCCAGGCCAACGCCATCGACACCGATGTGCTGGCGATGACTCAGCAGGCGCTGGAACGGCTCGACGCCGACTTCGATGCGCTGGTGATCGGCAACGACGGCGAACGTTTCTGCGTGGGTGCCAACCTGTTCCAGATGATGATGGCCGTGCAGTCCGATCAAATCGATCAGCTTGAAGCGATGATCAAGAATGGGCAGGATGTCACGCAGATGCTGCGCTATGCGTCCAAACCGGTCGTGACCGCCCCGCATAACATGGCGCTGGGCGGCGGCGCGGAGTTCGTGATGTCTGGCGCGCGCAGCGTCGTCCACACCGAACTCTATATCGGGCTGGTCGAAGTCGGTGTCGGCTTGCTGCCGGCGTGGGGCGGCTGTAAAGAACTGCTGCGCCGCGTGATCAACCCGGTGATGGAATCATCGCCCAACGGTGACGCGCTGCCGCACCTGCAAAAGATCTTCGAGCAGATCGCGCTGGCGAAGGTCAGCGAGAGCGCCAAGCAAGCCCGCGAGATGGGCTTCCTGACGGCCTGCGACCGCATCGTGATGAACCGCGAGCATCTGCTGGGCGAGGCGAAACGCGAAGCGCTGCATCTGGCCGATGGCTACGTCCCGGCGCGCGCGGGCAAAGTGTGGGCGGCGGGCCGCGATGCCTATGCCGCGATGCTCCTGGGGATTGAGGGCTTCCGCGAGGGCAAATATGCCACCGAACACGATGCCGTGATCACGCGCAAGGTCGCGTATGTGCTCAGCGGCGGCGCGATCTCTGAGCCGGGCTGGGTCGATGAGCAGGTGATCCTTGACTTGGAACGCGAAGCCTTCATGAGCCTGGTACGCGAGCCGAAGACGATGGAGCGCATCGGTCACATGCTCCAGACCAACAAGCCGCTGCGCAACTGATCGACCGGAAATATAGCTTAAAGATAGGGATAAAACGATATGCGTGAAGCAGTGATTGTGGCCGCCGCGCGCACGGCGGTCGGGAAGAGCAAGCGCGGGGTGACGCGCAGCACCCGTTCGGATGACATGGCCGCCACCGTGATTCAGGATGTGCTGCGCCAAACCGATGGCAAGCTGGACCCGGCGCAAGTTGATGACGTGATCATCGGCTGCGCGATGCCCGAAAGCGCCCAGGGCCTCAACTTCGCCCGCGTGATCGCGCTGCGGGCCGGGCTGCCCGTCGAAGTGCCAGGCCAGACGGTCAACCGTTTCTGCTCCAGCGGCCTGCAAACGATTGCGATGGCCGCCGAACGGATTATCGCCAACGGCGCAGACATCATCATCGCGGGCGGCGCAGAAACGATGTCGCTGGTGCCGATGACCGGGTTCCGCATCAGCCCGAACCCGTACATGGCCGAAAACGAGCCGGAAGTCTACATGAGCATGGGCCTGACGGCGGAGCGCGTGGCGGACGAATACAACGTCACCCGTGAGGACATGGACGAATTCGCCTATCACAGCCATCGGAAAGCCGCCATCGCCACCGATACTGGGATCTTCAAAGAGGAGATCGTGCCGTTCGAGATCGAAGAGACCTTCATCGACGAGGACGGGCGTCCCAAGACGGTCACCACAACCATTGATGCCGATGAGCATCTGCGCCGCGAGACGACGGTTGAGGCGCTGGCGAAACTGCGCCCCGTCTTTCAGGACGGCGGGCGCGTGACGGCGGGCAATTCCAGCCCGCTGAGCGATGGGGCCGCCGCCGTAATCGTCATGGAAGCGAGCAAGGCCGCCGAACTCGGCCTGACGCCGATTGCGCGTTTCGTCGGCTTCAACGTGGCGGGGGTGCGCCCGGAAGTCATGGGCATCGGCCCGATTGCGGCGGTGCCGCGTCTGCTCCAGCGGACGGGCGTCAAGCAGGATGACATCGGCGTGGTGGAGCTGAACGAAGCGTTCGCGGCGCAGTCGCTGGCCGTGATCCGCCATTTGGAACTCAACCCGGAGATCGTCAACATCAACGGCGGCGCAATCGCCCTCGGCCATCCGCTCGGCTGCACCGGATCGAAGCTGACGGTGCAGGCGCTCAACGAGATGAAGCGCCGCAGCAGCCGCTACGCCATGGTCACCATGTGCATTGGCGGCGGGATGGGCGCGGCGGGCCTGTTCGAAAACCTCAACTAACGCACAACTTAACGATTTGATCGTTCAGCGGACGGGTACGAAGCCCGTCCGCTTGATTCGTGCCGCTGCACATCTGCCCGCCGCTGCGCTGGCGCGGTATAATCTCCTGGCCTGTTCATCACAATCCAGAAAGCAAACCTTCATGCGCATTCCTTCTGACCTCACCCGGTATCGTTTTGGCGCTGCGCTGCTCGCTCTGCTGATCATCAGTGCTGTAAGCATCGCGCTCGCGCAGGACGAGGGCGGCGATGTGCCCGGCGGCGCGGAACTGCCCGGCGATTTCGGCGCGACCACCGGTGTGGAGCAGCTCGTACCGGAGATCATTTCTGTGCGCCCCCACGATCCGAACGCATGGACGCAAGGCCTGCTGTACCATGACGGCTTCCTGTATGAGAGCACCGGCAACCCTGATCCGGACCGCTCGCCCATCTCCACACTGCGGCAGGTTGACCCCCAGACGGGCGCGATCATCCGCCGCTTCGATTGGCCGGAGCCGCAGGTCACCTATGGGCTGTTCGCGGAGGGGCTGGCGCTGCTGGACAACCGCCTTTATCAACTGACCTGGCTGGATAATTTCGCCATTGCCTTCGACCTGACACCGCCACCCGGCAATCCAGAGACGTTCCAACCTGTTCGGCAGCTCGGGTATGCTGGGCAGGGCTGGGGGCTGTGCAACTTCGATGACACGGCTTTCTACATGAGCAACGGCAGCAGCCTGATCACCGTGCGCGAACCGAACGACTTTGTCCCCATCCGCGTGTTCGAAGTGACCCTGGACGACGTCCCGGTGCAGCGGCTCAACGAGCTTGAGTGCGTGGACGGCGCGATTTACGCCAATGTGTGGCAAACCACCCAGATCATGCGCATTGACCCGACGAGCGGTGGCGTCACAGCGGTCATCGAAGCGGCCAACCTGCGCGCCGCCGACGAGATCGTTAACGCCGAGGCCAGCGTCGATGTGCTCAACGGCATCGCTTACGACTCTGATGCCGACACCTTCCTGCTCACAGGCAAATACTGGCCGGCGTTGTTCGAAGTGCGCTTTATCCTCGCCGAGAATTGATTGAAAGCTGACCCCGATGCTGCTGGCCGTCGATATTGGCAACACGAATATTCATCTGGGGCTGTGGCACAAGGGCGCGTGGCTGAATTCGTGGCGTGCTCGCACCGTCCCAGACAAAATGGCGGACGAATACGCGGTGCTGGTGCGCAGCTTTCTGAGCAGCGCTGACCTCACCTACCGCGCCGTGACCGATGTCGTGATCAGCAGTGTGGTGCCGCCGCTGACCGCCTCGTTTGTCGATCTGGTGGAGCGCTACTTCCAGATCGACCCGCTGGTCGTCACGCATCAGACGCACACAGGCGTCCGCATCGCCATTGATCAGCCGGAGCAAGCGGGCGCTGATCGTATCGTCAACACGGCGGCGGTCGCGGCGCTGTACGGCGGCCCGGCGATTGTCATCGATTTCGGCACGGCGACCACCTTCGATATTGTCTCCGGCGACGGCGCATATCGCGGCGGGGCCATCGCGCCCGGCATCGTCATCGCGCATGATGCGCTGGTCAGCCTGACAGCGCGGCTGCACAAAGTCGATTTGATGCCGCCGCCCTGCCCCATCGGCAGCAACACGATCCATGCCATGCAATCGGGCATCTTCTGGGGCTATATCGCGCTCGTCGAGGGGATGGTGGCACGCCTCAAGCAGACGATGCACAGCGCCGACTGGCCCCACGACAACCGCAGCGATCCTGAACCACACATCAAAGTGATTGCGACTGGCGGACTCGCGGCGCTGTTCAACCAACACACCGACGCCATCGAGATGATCGCCCCCGAATTGACGCTCGAAGGGCTGCGGATCATTTACGAACTGAACAACGGCACTGCCGCCTGACACGAATCAAAAGCGCCTAGCGAGAATATGCTAGGCGCTGGCTGCTCCACAGCCTGGACTCGAACCAGGAACCTACCGGATAACAGCCGGTTGCTCTGCCATTGAGCTACTGTGGAATGGCACTTCGGGAAGGATAGCAGCACCGTCCTGACCTGTCAAGATGCTTTTGTGCAGACGTGATTCCAGGTAAGATCAACCGGTGAATATCGTCTCCTTCTCCTGGCCTGTGATTCTATCTGGCGATCTGTGTTATCATCTTAGTGAATGGGATCATTTGCAATGTCATCTGATGTGACTATCCGGCGTGTGAGCACCAAGGCCGATCTCAAGGCGCTCATCGAATTCCCCTGGAAACTCTACAAAGATGATCCAGTTTGGGTGCCGCCGCTGCTTTCGATGCGGCGCGAGCTGTTCGACAAAACCAAACACCCCGCCTGGGAATACCTGACGGGGGAGTTCTTCACCGCGTGGCGCGGCGGCGAAATCGTGGGCACCATCGCCGCCTACATCAACCACCGCCACAACCAATTTCACAATGAACAAATCGGTTGGTTCGGCGCGTTCGAGACCATCAACGATCAAGCGGTCTCGGACGCCCTGCTGACCACCGCCAGCGATTGGGTGCGCGCTCAGGGCTATCATGCGTTGCGCGGGCCGCAGACCTTCAGCCCACACGACGAGTGCGGCCTGTTGATCGATGGGTTTACGCGCCCGGTGCTGCTGATGCCCTACAACCCGCCCTACTATCAGGCGCTGGTCGAACAGGCCGGGTTCCACAAAGCCAAAGATGTGTACAGCTTCTTCGGCAACAGCCAGGAGACCGTAGACACAGGCATCGGCAACCGCTTACAGCGCATGGTC
>JAADYY010000106.1 GCA_010092805.1 Chloroflexota bacterium
GCGCGGGGGGCTGGGGGGGGTCTTTCCCCCGCCATGCGGGACCCCCCCCCTCCGACCCACCACCGGGTGTACCCCCCGCGACTCGCACAGCCGATCACCACGGGGTACATGGGCATCAGCGCGGTTCTTTGCCCGTGATGGCGGCTTCCAGGTCGTCGAGGGCGGTGTCGTCAGCCAAATTGCCGAAGAAATAGACCCACTGCACCGTTGGCTCTGCGCGGAACTGCTCCATCAGCTTCAACGAGCTGCTGTCGGCCTTAAACAGCACAATCACAACCCGTCGATGCCGCTCGATACTCAGACCGATCAGCGCTTCGGCGGTGGCGAGTTCACCGCGCCGCAGCCCATGCTCACCGATGAACACCGCAAGGCTGGTCACTTTGTCCAGCAACTGACGGTCGTTCAGGCTTTCCGGCACCGACGGGAAGCAGTAAATCCCGCGGTACGCCATGTGCTCTTCCACCGCATCGAGCTCGCTGCGCTCTCTTTGGGAGGCGAAGAAGAAGACATCGAAGTTGTCGGTGGCGCGCTTACCTTCCAGGGCCGCCTCGGCGCTCTGCCGGTCACGTTCCTGGCTGGCGTTGCGGTTCATCTGGCGCAGCCGTTCCTTCAGTTCATCGTCCATCGTCTCCGGGCTTGGCTCAATCAGTTGGGTGCGCTCTTCACACACCGGGCAGATAATGTCGGTCTTGCCGTTATTACGGCGCGCCTCCACCACATCCAGATCAAACGGTAGGCGCAAATACGTCGAGCAGCGAGGGTTGGTGCAGCTAAAGAAGCGTGTGCGTCTGACTTTATTGTGGCCGACCAGTTTTCTGAGCAGTGTGTAGACGAACAAGTCGAAGGTGAAGCGCGTCACCTGCTGTACCGCTGGCTCAAAGTGCAGTGTCAGGCGACCGCGGACCTCTTTGCTGGCATCCAGGGTGATGCCGCAGAGGCCACCTTCCTCCGCCTGAAACTGCGCCTTGTAACGCGCCAACTGCTTGCGGTTGAAATAGTTGCTCTGCGTGAGCCGCACGACCAGCACCGAATACACCTTAACCGCCAGGCCCTCGAACGCGTACTCCACCTCTTCCATGCCCACCTGCTTAAAATCTGGGCCGTTGCCGCTGGCCAGGTACGACGGGAAGATGAGTTTGCGCTCGTGCCGCAGCGCGACCTCGTACTTGATGAGATCGTGGACGGTCGAAATCAGCATCCAGCTTTCTTGCTCTGGATTCAGAATGCGCTTCTCTTTGGCGAAGTCGATGTCGGCGCGCCAGATGTCCTGCTCGTCGACGTAGCCTAACGTCGAGCTGTCGCCCTGACGAGCCGCGCGGATGATGGCGTGGGCATACGAATTGAGCAGTTCCGGCTTGAGCAGCACCAGATCGCCAAAGTCGAAGCGGCGCACGAGCTGCCGGGCTTCCAGAAAGCGGATGCAGGCTTCAAACTGACTGCGCAGGTTGGGCAAAGTTTCGGCATGGGGCAGCTTGTCCGACTCAAGAAACCGGTCGTACAGCTCCTGGACGGTCGCAATCTCAACCGTGTTCGAATCTTTGAGCTGCTGAAAGAACTCGCGGATGTATACAAACACCCGATGTGTAATATTTTGCGGCAGCGACCGCCAGTCGATTTGCTCGACGATGCTTTCGCGCAATTCGTCAATGCCGTCGCGCGTTTTGGCGCTGGTACGATGGAAGCGGGTCGCGTTGACCGCGGCGCAAAAATCGTTTCTGGCCTGCTCAGACAGGTTACCAAATCCCCCCTGATCTGTGCGCGCCTCCACCAGCAACATCTTAATGTCATGTTCACCGTTGTTGAGAAGAGGGGCATCTTTGGTGCTGCTGGCCGCTTGCGCTTCATTGATGATATGTGCCCATGAACGCAGCCCCTTGAGCGGATCGTCCTTGTTGCCATCGAAGACCAGTAGGGCCAGCGCCACATCCCCCATGTAAAGCTGGTGGACGAGCTTGAAACTTCCCTGCCCAGCCAGATCCCACAAGTAGACTTCGCGCTGACCCAATACCCCGTTTTGCGCCTCAAGGTTATCGAGGGGCAGCCGCCCCACGTTAACGCCGTCGGTGCCAAAGCCATCGGCAAAGGGTTGGCGCAGCAGCGCGCGGCTGAGCTGCGTTTTACCAGCGCTGCCTTCCCCCACAACCACGACTTTGGCGTTGCTGTAATACTCAAAGTCGAAATTGGGCTTGGATTGGTGCAGTTGCTGGAAATCGAGCGTGTAAAGGCACACCGCGTCGCGCTCATAAACGCTGGCCAGCAATGGCAGCGTGGGATGCATCGCCATGTCACAGGGTGCGTAACTGGAGCGTGGTTCGCTGTGCACAACGACCGGCTCCCAGGTTTCGAGGCGACTCCACACCAGAATGGCTTCATCTTTCGCCTTCGAGAACAGCAGTCGCCCGTTGTCGGCCACCACCAGGCTCGAAATCGGCTTGGAATGGATAGTTCGTGTGCGCACCAACTGCTTTTGGGGCACATTCCAGATGCGGATGGTGTTGTCCGTCGATCCAGAGGCCAGCAGCATACTGTCCGGCCACCAGGCCAGCGAGGTAATACTCCCGTCATGGCCCGAAAAAATCTGGTGCAACTGGCCCGTGCGTACCTCCCAGACCGTCACGGTGCTGCTGCTGACCAGGCTGTTGCCCACCGCGACGTACTGCGAATCGGGCGAGATGGCCACACAGGTCACTTCGCCGTCGTGCTCCAACGTGTCCCCAATCTGATCCCCCGTCGTCGCACTCAGGAGCTGCACCACCCCATCGGCATTCCCCACCGCCAGGAAGCCGAATTGTTGGGTGGAGCCACTGACCTTCAGCGACCAATCGAGCGCGCGAATATCATCCGTCGCCAAATGCCAATCCCACACAATGTGTCCGTCGTTGGTGCGGCGGATGAGCAGCCCACGCCGCGATTGCAGCGACGTCGTGGCGACCCACCGCATGTCTGGCGACCACGCCGCGACGTGCGGATGCTCGATCCGTAAACTGGGCAATTCTTTCGAGTAGGTGACTGGATCATGGGGCAGCCTTGGTTCAATGCCGATCTCCCAAAACCGCATCTTGCCATCCTGCCCGGTCGCCGAAAGGTACGTGCCGTCTGCCGACCATTTGATGCGGTGAATGTCGCCGCCAATCTTGCCAATGACGCGTACGTTATCGAAGTTTTCGGTCATGAGACGTCTCACCTATGCTACTCACGCCAAGCCATGATAAGCATTGGAGTATAGTTGGTATGGGGTCGATTTTAAAGCGCTGAAACCGATTGAAACGCCTAGCTGGTGTGTGGTATGGCTAGAAAACACAAACACGATAACTAACGAATAAGCAACTATCCAAGTAGCACTCACCGGAGCACCCCCGACGACTGGTCACCCGATGTAGCGGCCCGTGATCGCCGGGTCCAAGTCAGCGAGGGCGGCTTCATCGTCCACCCCCGCGAAGAAATACACCCACTGCACCGCCGACTCATGGAACTGCTCCATCAAGCTCAGCGAGCGGCTATCCGCCTGCGCCAACACAACCACGACCCGCACCCCTTGATCAAGGCCGCGCTGGATAAGATCTTCAGCGGTGCGGCGTTCATCCGGGTGCAGCCCATGCTCCCCGACGAAAATGGCGAGGCTCTTCACTTTATTGAGCAATTGCGCGTCTTGCAGACTCTCCTGGCCCGATGGGAAACAGTAGATGCCGCGTTCGGCCAGCATCGCTTCGAGCCGGTTGATCTCGGCGGCTTCACGCGGCGAGGCGTAGAAGAAAACATCGAAGTTGTCGGTGGCGCGCTTACCTTCCAGGGCTGCCTCAGCGCTGTGCCGATCTCGCGCCAGGTTGACGTTGCGGTTCATCTGGCGCAGCCGCTCGCGCAGATCCTCGCTCATTGTCTCCAGGCTTGGCTCAATCAGTTGGGTGCGCTCTTCACACACCGGGCAGATAATGTCGGTCTTGCCGTTATTACGGCGCGCCTCCACCATATCCAGATCAAATGGCAAGCGCCGATACGTCGAGCAGTTGGGGTTGGTGCAGCTAAAGAAGCGGGCGCGTTTGAATTTGTCGTGGCCGACCAGTTTTCTGAGCAGTGTGTAGACGAACAGGTCGAAGGTGTACCGGGTGATCTGCTGCACCGCAGGTTCAAAGTAGAGTTCGAGGCAACCCTGCAACTCTTCGCTGGCATCCAGGGTGATGCCGCACAGACCGCCCTCTTCCGCCAGGAACTGCACCTTATTGCGGGCGAGTTGTTTGCGGTGGAAAAAGCGGCTCTGCGTGAGCCGCACCACCAGCACGGAATACACCCGCAGCGGCAGCCCTTCAAACGCATACTTGACTTCCTGCATCCCCACCTGATCAAAATCGGGGCTGTTGCCATTGGCGAAGTACGATGGAAAGATCAGCTTGCGATCATCTCGCAGCGCGATTTCATGTTTGATGAGATCGTGGACGGTCGAAATCAGCATCCAGCTTTCTTGTCGTGGATTCCGAATGCGCTGCTCGTCAGCGACGTCGATCTCGCCGCGCCAGATGGCCTGCTCCTCGACATACCCTAACGTCCCGCCGTCACCCTGACGGGCCGCGTCGATGATGGCGTGGGCATAGGCATTGAGCAGTTCTGACTTGAGCAGGACAAGATCGCCAAACTCGAAGTGGTGGAGCTGCCCCTGCGCTTCCAAAAAGCGGATGCAGGCGTCAAACTGATCGCGCAGTGCGTCATCTGCTTCAGCCGCGCTGGCGCTTGACTCAACGAACAACTCGTACAGCCACTCCACCGGCGCAAGCTCGATGGTGTCCTTCGCTTGCAATTGGCGCACAAACTCGCGGATGTCGTTAAACACTTGCTGCGGGATGTCCTGCGGCAGCGCCTGCCAGTCGATCTCTTCAAAGATGCTTGCGCGTAATTCGTCGATGCCCTTGTGCGTCTTGGCGCTCGTGCGGAAGTGTTGGGTCACGTTCACGGCGTTGCAGAAATCGCGCAGTGTACGTTCTGAAAGATTGGCAAACCCACCCTGATCGGCGCGGGCCTCGACCAGGAATTTTCTGGGGCGCTGGCTGCCGTTGAACGAGACGATGCCCTCCCTGTCGCCACCGGTGTGCTGGGCTTCATCAACGATATGCACCCACGAGCGCAGCCCCCTGAGCGGATCGTCCTTGTTGCCATCGAAGACCAGCAGGGCCAGCGCCACATCCCCCATGTAAAGTTGGTGCACAAGCTTGAGATTCCCCTGACCAGCCAAATCCCACAGGTAGATCTCGCGCCACACCAGGTCGCCGTTGGGGCGTTCGACCGGGTTTTCGCCGCGCAGCAGCGCCGCATTCACATTATTCGTCCCGAAGACTTCGTCGAACGAGTGCCCCAGCAGGGCGCGGCTCAACTGCGTTTTGCCCGCGCTGCTCTCACCGATGACGACGATCTTGGCCGTTTGGTAATGGATAGTGGGCTGCGTGGCTGCAGCCGCACCGATGGCAGGTAAGCGGATGTCTTTTGTCAGCGAGTACGGCGCTTGATAACGCTCCGGCACCGTTTCCAGCAAGCCCTGCGCGTAATGTGCCCGCTGCCGCGTGTAATCGGCCAGTTCGCCCACGTTCGCCAAAATCAAATCCAGATTGAAGGTGCGTGCCAGGGTGGCCGCTTCGATAGCCCGTTCGCGCTGCGCGTCCGGCTTGTGATGATGGTTTTGCACCAAATTGGCGATGCGTTCGATGATCTGGTCGGGGTTGAGGATGGCGTCGGCCCCCAACCGCAGATGATCGAGGTATTTGTCTGGGGCCGCGCGCGCAGGGTTTTCAGGATCGCTGCGGCGGCGCACATAGGCCCGCACCAGTTCGGCAATTTGCCGCTCGATGGCCGCGCCGTCACAGCCAAACAATTCCCGGCTGTGTAGCAGCCGCCGGAGCTGCGCCCGTGTCTCTGCATCGATTTGGTAGTAACTGCCCGTGACGCGCGTCACAAAGGGGGCCAACAGCACGTCGGCGTCCCAATCCGGGCGATCAGGCGCTTCGCGGCTGCCTCGCGCGAGGAAATTGACGCGGATGTGCTGCACCAACTCCGGGGTCAGCAGCAGCGGTACTGCGCAGCACAGCATCAGCGTTTTGGCGTCGTCTGGGATTTCAGGGTCGTGCCAGAAGCGGCGGTAGGCCACTTGGTAAAGGTGCTGGTTGCTATCAATCATAAGATTTGTAGATTAACCGACACTCACGGCCTGACCGCTCAATGTGCGCAGCAGCAAACGCAAACCGCGCTGATCATAGTAGTGCATCGTCACATGCTGCGCCAAGTCGGCGGCGGGCGTGCCCGCCCAACGCACTTTTGGCATTGGGTTCAGCCACGCCACATGCGGAGTCAGTTGATACAACTCCCGGAGAAACATGCAGACCGCGTCTGTGTACATTTCCGGCCCCTCAAGCTCATGGCTCTGCCGCAGCGCACCCGCGTCACTGATGATGAGGACACTCAATTTGGGCAGGGCAACATAGATGTCTTCCAGGCTAATGGGCTTTTTGCAGGCCGAGTCTTCATAAAATTGCCACACAGTCAGCGGGTCGTGTGCGTCTGCGCGTGGTTGGCCCGGCACAGCAGGGGCATTGAGGCGTTTGTCTGGATATTTCGCGTGATAGCCGTTGCGATGGCGCTGTCTGCTCCGCCGTTTGCGGGGGCGATTCTTGAAATAGGAATAGCGTGTTGTGCGCTTGGGCAGCGTCGCGGCGATCACTTGCTGCAAATGGCTCAACTGTGGGCTGAACGCCCCCATATGCGCGCCGACATCAATGAGGAGCACCAGCGAGCTGCTTTTATGCGGCATCCGCACAAACGCCGGGATCAACAAGCCAGCGTGGCGCTCGCCCTGCGCGATGGTGGTGCGCAGGTCAAAAACGGGCGCGATCTGGCGGTTACATTCCAACTCATAGGCCCGCAGCATCTGGCGAATCTGATGATCGGCCAGCACCTGCGGCAGATTGAAGTCCAGATGCGCCCCCGGCATCATACCCAGTTCGTCGAACTCCAGCAGAGCGTCCGGCGGAATGTCCGTCATGAAGCCGCCAGCGCTGGACAGCACATCGTCGCCAACCCCGATTTTCGAGAGGAGGCTGGGCTGCGGCGGCAGCGTGACGGTGGGCATATCATCCGGGGTGAGATCGGCGGCGGCTGGGGCGCGCTCCGGCGCGGCGGTCAGTTCGTCGGCCAGGCGCTCGAACAAACTCTCGATCTCGCTCGCTTGGCGCGCACCATCGGGTGGTTCTACGGTGGGCAGTGCTTGCAGCGGGTCAAGCGGATCGGGGTGACTTGTGCTCAGTGGGTCTGCGGCCTGCGCTTGCCGGCTATACGCTTCATAGGCGGCGCGCTTGGCTTTCTTGACGTAACGCCGAATACTCCGTTCGAGGTAGTCGGCGTCGGCGGGTTGTTTGGCCCACAACAACTGGCACACCGTGATCAGATCTTCGAGTTCGCCCACGTGCAGGCTGCCGTCTGGCGCGTATGTGACCCCACCCGCCAAGCCATGATCGATGGCCTGGAGGAGCGCGATGTAATCGGTTAGCGAAACATCCAACCGGTTCCGCATCTGGCAGTAGAGGTCGAAGAAAGGCGGCCACTCTAGAGTTCGATCAGGCATAAGTTCAGGTCGTCTCCAACTCGTCGCTCAGGGCTTCGCCGATCTTGTGAATGTCGGCGTCGTCTTTGAGCATCATGGGCCAATGGGGCAGTTGCGCGTCGTCTGCAAACTGGTTCAGCGCCTCAAAGCTGGGGTGATGTAGCGCCACCACCCACTCGATCAATTCGGCGGTGGCCGGCTTCTTGCCCGCGTACTGCATCTCGCGCAGCTTCTCAAAAATTTTGAGGGCGCGCTCAAGGATTTGCGGGCGCAGTGCGTCAATATTGAATTGACGCTTGGCGTTGGCGATCACAATTTTCCGTAGGCGCTCGCGGTTGGCTTCGCCCTGCGGGCTGTCGTCCAACGTTGGGAAATCAATGGTATGGGTGATGCAGCGCCGCAGAAACGCCTGCGGCAGCGGCTTCTCATCGTTGCTGGTGATAACGATGATCGGGCGCGGTTTCCGCTGGCCATTGATGATGGCGAACTCACCGGGGTCGTTGGCTTGTCTGGCGGCGGCTAACAGCACATCTTCGCTCATCGTCTTTTGCTGATCAGCAAATGCTTCCAGCTTGTATTCGCCGACGGGCAGCGGCACCTCGTAGATTTCGAACCACAGATCATCCAGTTCACGCAGCAAGTCGTTCGGAAAATCGAGATCAGCCTTGTCGATCTCATCAATCAGGAGCACGACGGGGCGCGGATCAATAATTGCCTTGCCCAAATACATAAAGCGTACATAATTATACGGGTTTGCTGCGTTTTGAACAGATGTGCTATTTGTACTATCTGGGGCTTTGACCTGCGCATCGATCAAGCGGCGGATGGTGTCATACTGATAGAGGCCGTCGCGCACACGATCTGACGATTTGATGCGCCACTCAATGAGGCGGTTGTCGGTCAGTTCAGCGGCAATGGCCCGAGCCAGCGCCGTCTTGCCGATTCCCGGTTCGCCGCGCACCAGCAGAGGCCGCCCCAACACAATCGCCAGGTTGACAGCCTTTTGCAGCTTGGAGTCGGCGTAGTAGCCATGGCTGCCCTCCCCCTGAAATAGCGGCAGTAAACCATGCGGGTAGCGCTTCAGGTCAAGCTCGGTTGTCATACCCCCTCCTTTCTATACGCGGCTCACGTCGATGTACAGCCCCCGCGCACAAGCGATGCGCGCCAGCGGCGAAGCCGGTTAGTCATCTGCGGCCAGCATCAGCCGCTCGAGGAACGCCACCAGCGTCACCGAATCTTGCCCCTCAAACAGATGCTGTTCCCAGTCCCGGTCGTGCTGACCATTGGTGCTGAACAGCGAGTCATGCAGGCTGCGCCCGTTGCGCCACCTTTCGATATACCGCGCAAAATCCGCCCGTTGGAGTGTGAGCACATCTAAACTCAGTTCGGGCGCGGCCAGCGCGTCGCACAATTGATCGTCGTCGAACAACACAAACAGTCTACCATCGCACATGCCGGTTTGCGGGTTAGCTTCCAACTGCTGCCACAGTCTAGCGAAATCGGCGCGAAAATCGGTGATCTCGTCGTCGGCGCGCGGCTTCAAAATGAGTAGTAAATTGTCCCAACTGAGGTTTTCAAAGATCCGCTTAATGGTGTCGTCCAACTGCGGCGGGGCCACCACCCGCTCATCTTTGTCGATGAACAGTTTGTGGATCTGGTCGAGGAAGCGCCTTTCGTCCGGCAGATGATCCGGCAGCGGGAAGCGTTTCACGGCGTCCTCATCGATTTCGAGTGGCTTGCGGATCACGATTTCCAACCACTCCCACGCCAACGCCTGCACAGCCATCGGTGTGCCGGGGCTGCTGACGCGAATCAAGTTGAGCGTGTTCACCCACAACGACTCGTGTTGCTCCAGGCCATGCAACGGCAGC
>JAADYY010000107.1 GCA_010092805.1 Chloroflexota bacterium
ATCAACCCAATCGTCAGCAGCGCTGTCGTCAGCGCCAACGACGAAACCATCCGGTTCTGCATGGAACTCCTCACCACTCATCCACTCACTACCATCGTTTACAATCACATTTTGCTTGCTCGTTTGGCTGGATCGGCGGGTTATTCGCGCGCGGTCACCTGACTCTCAGCCGCCGCAGCCGAGGCGGCTTCGGCGCGGGTGCGCTTGATGCCGCGATCCACAAACCAGAAGATCACCGCCAGCGTCGCGCCGATGCCGACCAGGTTAAACACGATGAACCCGACCATCAGCAGGAATTGCTCTGCTTTCCAGGTCTCTACAACCGTCCGCGATGCTTCCGGCGCGTTGACCGTCGTCAGCACGGGTAGAATGCCACCGCCGTCATTGGCGATCAGCAGCGCCGTCAAACCGCCGCCTGCCAGCAGCACCGCAATGATGACCACAAAGGTGATGAATCCCCTCACGAGCGTCCTCCGCTTTGACTCCGATTGTTGATGATTGACCGTTTACGACTCGCGTGCAGCACCAGCCTATGCTGACGTTCACTGCGTTTTGAATTTGCTTACTTTGATTGTACTATTCCGCACAACCACATGCAAGTGCTTTGGGCAACAACTCACTTAAAGGGCGGTGGTCTCGTCGCGATCCGCCGCTGATTTATCGATCTCCGACGGCTCCTGGATGTCGTCGTCCACCGAGTCGCTTTCCTCGTTGGCGCGTTCCGGCACGATGTAATCATAACCTTCCGCTTGGTCGAGGACGCTGTACGAGGCTTCGCCAGAGACCGCCCGCCGCTCGCGAACATCGGCGCGGCGTGGCAACGTGAAGGTGAACGTTGATCCCTGGCCGATGGCACTTTCCAGCCAAATCTGGCCGTCGTGCTGCTCAATCACCGATTTGACAATCGCCAGCCCTAAGCCGTTGCCCTCCACCCGGCGGACAGCTTCATCGGCTGTCGCCCGGTAGAAGCGCTCGAACACTCGCCCCTGATGTTCCGGCGCAATCCCCGCACCCGTATCGCTCACCGAGACGCGGACATAATCATCGTTGCCATCCGCTGTGACCGTCACCGATCCCTGCTCGCGGTTGTACTTGACGGCGTTGCTCAGCAGGTTCGTCATCACGTGATCGAGGCGACGGTGCTCCGCCTGAATCAAGCCGAGATTATCGGGGAGCTGCACATCGATCTGGATGCTGCGCTCGGCAGCGGTGGATTCCATCAAACGTACTGCGCTGTGGATCAGGCCGCGAAGATCGCAGTCTTGCCGGTCGAGCGGTGGGTCCGCGTCGATCCACGCCCACTCAACCAAGCGGTTCACCAGTGTGTTCATCTTTTCCAGGTTGGCGAGCGCGCGTTCGCTGTAATCCTGCTGCTTGTCCGTCAGCGGCCCCAACGCTTGCAGGGCTTCGATCAGGCCGCGTGTTGCCGTGATCGGCGTCTTGAGATCATGGGCGATGACGCTGGCGATTTCGGCTAAGTCTTTGGGATTGTGCGCCATGAGCTATTGGCCGCCTTGCGCATCGTTGGGCGCATCGTTCGGATCATCGTTGGGTGTACACATCAGATCTGGCAGGACGCTGACTGCCCGCGCGATCCGCGTGCCGTGCCAGGTGAGCAGCGATCCGTCCAGCAGATGAATCCGGTTGTGGTGGGCGGCGGGGACATCCAACGCGGCGAACATGGGGATGTGCGACTCATCGAAGGCGAATGGTTCGCTGGGCAGCAGGATCACGTCGGGCTGTGCCGCTTCAACTTCGGCGAGCGTGATGCGCGGGTAGCGGGTATCGCGCCCTGCCACACGCGGATCGTCGTCCGCGTAGGGTTCTGCCTCGCCCAAATCCGCCTTGAGCGGATACTGCCGATCACGCTCGGCGAAGACATTCTGGCCGCCGCACAACCGCAGCAGATCGTGCGGGAAGGTATCGGCGTTGAAGGTCATCAGCGGGTCGAGCCAGATCGGCGCGAACACCCGGCAGGGCGTCGTCTCCTCGCGTGTCTCGGCCATCCGCTCCAGCCAATCGACCGTCCACTCCATCGCGCGCACGCGCTCGACCATCTGCGGCTCATCGAAGATGTGCATGATCGTCCACAGCAGGTTAAACGCTTCACGCACCGTGCGCGGGAATGTCACCCAGACGGGGATGTTGGCTGCTTGCAGCGCCTCGACATCCTCGCGGCGGTTTTCCTCTTGATTGGCGATCACCAGATCGGGGCTGAGCGCGATGATCTGCGCGACATCGGGGTTTTTGGTGCCGCCGATGCGCGGCAGCCGCGCCACCTGATCCGCCGGGTGGATGCAGTAATCGGTGATCGCACGCACGCGGTCGCCGAGGCCGAGATCGAACAGCGACTCGGTCACACTCGGCACCAGCGACACGACGCGGCGCGGCGGCTGCTCCACCGGCGCGTCCATCTGGTAACGGTAGTTATGCGGATCGCCCCCAGCGAGCGGCTGATCGGCACTGCGGTTTGCGTTGTCGAAATTGTCACTCATCGGTGCGCTGCTCCACCCAACGATGCACCAGTTGATCGCGCTCCGGCCCCACACTGACGGTGTTAATGGGCGTGCCGCACACCGACGCAATCGCATCGATATAGGCGCGGGTTGTCTCCGGCAAATCTGCCCAGCGCCGCACCCGGCTAATGTCTTCCGTCCAACCTGGATAGCGGCGGTAGATCGGCTGCACACGCGCCCGTTCCGCCAGCGTGGGCGGCGGGAAATCGAGCGTTTTGCCGTTCAGATCGTAGCCAATCGCTATCGGCAGCTCGTCAAAGCCGCTGAGTACATCGAGCTTGGTCAGCACCACCTCGGAGAAGCCGTTGATCTGTGTGGCGTAGCGCAGCATGACTCCATCCAGATAGCCGACACGACGCGGCCTACCGGTCGTGGTGCCGAATTCGTCCCAGAAATTCTCGCCCGTACCGCGCAGTTGGTTCGCCAGTTCGCCGTCGAGTTCGGTCGGCATGGGGCCAGCGCCAACGCGCGTGCTGAAGGCTTTGGTCACGCCCACCACACGATCTACGTAGCGCGGGCCAAACCCTAACCCGGTCAGCGCGCCGCCAGCGGTGGGGGATGAACTCGTCACATACGGGTAATCGCCGTGATCCACGTCGAGCATGGTGCCCTGCGCGCCTTCGCACAGCACGCGCTGATTGTCTTTCAGGGCACGGTTGATTTGCAGCGCGGTATCCTGAATATAAGGTCGCAGCCGCGCCGCCGCCTCGATATATGCCTCAGTGCTCATCTGTGGATCGACCGGATCGCCGTACATTTGCACGAGCTTGGTGTTCGCCGCTTCCAGATGTTCATACAGCCGATCCGCGAACACCTCAATGGAACGCATCTCGCCCGCGCGCAGGCCGCGACGGTCAGTTTTGTCGGTATAGGCCGGGCCGATGCCGCGCAGCGTCGTGCCGATGGCCCCAGCGCCGCGTGCGCGCTCAGCGGCGGCATCCAGCGCGAGGTGCCCCGGCGTGATCAGGTGAGCGTTGTTGCTCAGGCTCAAGCGTTCCGGCGTGATCGCCACGCCAGCGGCTTGCAGCTCGTCGATCTCGCGCACCAAGCTCACCGGGTTGATCACCATGCCGTTGCCAAGTACACAGGTGACCTGCTCGTGCAGAATCCCCGACGGGATCAGGTGCAGCTTGAAGACCGCATCGCCCACATACACCGTATGCCCGGCGTTGTCGCCGCCCGCATAGCGCGCCACCATTTTCGCGTTTTTCGCCAGCCAATCGGCGACCCGCCCCTTGCCTTCATCGCCCCACTGTGCGCCCACCAGAATCGTCGCAGGCATGCATTCCCCTTATCATCCGCCTCGCAATGTCGCTGTGACACGGCTGCGGTTGCTGTTTGCTGCTTGAGTCGCTTACCCCGTGAACGTTGGGCCGAGCGCAATCGTCACCTGGCCCAAACCCCACGTTTCCACTTGACCATCCGGGCCGAGCACCAATGCCGACCCACCGCCGATCCCAACCGCAATCGCGCTGGGCTGCACCAGGAACAGCGGGCGCGCATACAGCGCCACATCCGGCGTATCCACCTCAATCAACGCGCCGTGCAGCCACTCCAGCCCGCTAATGATGTCATCGGTGGGCAGCATGAGCCATTCGCCCAGCGCCACCGCGCAGACGCCTTCGGCCAGCACAACGGCACCATGCTCATAGGCTGCCTGAATGCCGTCAATCGCCGCGCCCTTCAGCGCAGACCGCACTTGATCGGCGCTGGTGCCATTGGTGATGATGATCACCGAGGCTTCTTCCAAGCGCCGCTGCAACGTCACGTCATCGTCGTTGTAGATATCAACGATGTAGGTCGAGGGTGCGCCCAGATCATCGATGTCATCCAGCAGGCGGTCGGCGTCTGCCGGGTCGCCGGTCAGCGAGAGGCAGGCGCCCCCACCGTCGGCGGCGGCCCGACCCAACGCCATGCCACGCACATCCGTCGTGATCTGGTCGCTGCCAGACAGCACCAGCCAACCGCGCCCATCCAACCAGCGCAAGACCGCTTGCGTGGGCATCATGCCTCCGGCAGCACATAAGCTGCCACCGCCGCCGCCAGCAGTTCGACGCCCAACGGCAGCGCCGCCTCGTCGAAGCTGAAGCGCGGGTGATGATGGCCGTAGTAGGCGTCGCGGGTTTCGTCCTTCGCGCCCAGGAAGAAATACACGCCAGGAATGTCGTCCATGAACTCGCCGACATCCTCCGCGCCCATCGTCCGCTCGGTGCGGACGATGGCCTCCGCGCCGATGATCGGGGCGAACGCTTCAATCAATTTGGCTGCAACCGTCTCATCATTGGTGACCGGTCTGGTCAGGCGTTGGTAGCTGAATTCAGCCGTGCAACCCAGCGCCGCGCTGATGTTCTGGATGATCTCATCCATCCGCTTGACGATGAGATCATGCACCTCGTCTTTCATCACGCGGATCGTACCGCGCATCTCGGCGGTTTGCGGGATGACATTGTACGCCGCGCCCGCATGGATCGCGGTCACCGAAATCACCGCGTTTTCCAGCGGGTCCAGGCTGCGGCTGACAATCAATTGCAGCGCTGTGACGATGTGCGCTGCACACACCACCGGGTCAATCCCCGTTTGCGGTAAGGCCGCGTGCGATCCTTTGCCAGTGATCTTCACGTCGAAGAACGATGATCCCGCCATGCTGGCCCCGTTGGTCAGGCCAATCTGGCCGACAGGCATGTTGTTCCACAGATGCAACCCGACCGTGACATCGGGGCGTGGGTCGTTGAGCACCCCATCACCCACCATGGCCCGTGCGCCGCTCCCGACTTCCTCGGCGGGCTGGAACACAAACTTGACGCGCCCAGCCATCTGCTCGCGGTGGCCGGCCAGCACTTTCGCCACGCCCAGCGCAATCGCGGTGTGGCCGTCGTGGCCGCAGGCGTGCATCTTGCCCGGCGTCTGCGAAACGTAGTCGGTGTCGTTGTCCTCCTGGACGGGCAGCGCATCCATATCGGCGCGCAGCAGCACCGTCGGGCCATCCTGAGCGCCTTCCAGCACGCCCACCACACCCGTCTTGCCGATGCCCGTCTGCACCTCTAGCCCAAGCCTGTTCAGTTCCTCCGCCACGATCCCGGCGGTGCGCACCTCCTCAAACGCGATCTCCGGGTGCTGATGCAGATCACGCCGCCGCGCAACGACTTCTGCGGTGAGTGCCTGTGCTGGTGTTTTGAAATCAATTGCCATGATTTTGTCTCAGCGATCAAATTTAATCACACGGAAAAATTCGACGTAGCGCGGCGCTTCGTTCGGCGCTTCGGGATCGATCATCCGGCTGCGGACGCGCTCTGCCGTCTCATCGATGTTCTTGATCTGGCTTTTGTGCTCACGCAGCGAGTCGATTTTCGTCTCGACATACTCGCTCACATCCACCTTGACTGTCGGTGTGGTTGTGCCCGCGATGTAAATTTGCCACACTTTGTGTGGTGCCAGGCCCTCGTCGCGCTCCAGCTCGATGAAATTCAGGCGATCACGGGCGGTCGGGTAGATGGCCTCCAGCGTCGCTGCGCCAATCGCACGGTGATCTGGGTGGTTGAGGCCGCGCTCGCCGAACCAGAACACCGTCGGGTCGCAGGTGACGACGACATCCGGCTGGAATTGGCGAATGCAGCGCGTGATGTCGCGGCGCAAATTGAGATCCGGCATGAGTTCGCCGTCCCTGTGCCGCAGAAAAATCACTTCCTTCACGCCTAACGCGGCGGCGGCTTTACGCTCTTCTTCTTCGCGCATGGCTGCCAGCCGCTCATGCGTCATCTCTGGATCATCGCTGCCCTTGTCGCCGCTGGTCGCTACCACAAACGTGATCTCCGCGCCCTCAGCCGCCCAGCGTGCGAAGGTCGCGCCGCTGAAAAATTCGGGATCGTCGGGGTGGGCGAACACGCCCAACACCCGCTTGATCGCCCGTTCTGCATCGCTCATGCGGTTGTCTGCTCCGTTGTATGCGTCAATCCTGCTGCGATTTACCCGGTTTCGCACCGCATTCGCAGGGGCCATCGCCGTGTTTGTCGCATGGCTGTTGCGCTTTGTTCGCCAGCGCTTCGAGTTCTTCGAGCGGCACGATCTCTTCGCGCTGCACGGTGCGCACACCTTCCTCTGTCAGCACGAGGACGGCGTCTTGCAGTGGCAGCACGTCGATCACTTTGGCTTCGCCGTGCGGCGTGCCGATGCGTTTGTTCTTCTTCGGCAGCTTCTGGCGCGCTTCGACGTACTGCTCGTATTCGTAGACGAGGCAGCAGCGTAACCGTCCGCACATCCCCGTGATCTCAGAGGGATTCAGCGAAATGCCCTGCGCTTTCGCCATCTTGATGGAAATTGGGCTGAAATCGGTTAAGAAGGTACTACAACAGCGCAGTTCTCCGCAAGCTCCATAGCCGCCCAAGATCTTGGCGACATCACGCGGGCCAATCTGCCGCATCTCGATTTGTGCGGGGAACAGTTTATTCAGTTCGCTCCACAGCTTACCCACGTTGACCTTATCCTCTGCGCTGTAGAGGAATGTCAGCAGGCTGCCATCATAATTATAGAGCGCCGCGACAAACTTCACCCCGTCGAACAGGTTGAGTTCCTGGGCTTTGTCGTTGCAGGTTTGCAGGGCTTCGGTCTGCTTGGCTTCCCAATACTGTTTGAGCAGCAGATCGCGCGGAGTCGCCATGCGCATAATCGGGCGGTGATCGCGCTCGCTGGTTTCCGCCGCTGCAAAGGCCATCACCTGCCCCATTTGCCGCCCGCGCGTTGTTTCCACAATCACATAATCCTGCACTTGCAGGTCGGGGAACGCGCCGTAGTCGAAGTGGTACAGCTTGCCCACTTTGTTGAACCGGACGCCAGCGACCATGTCTTGCTGTTGGTGCTGGTGTTCTTGCACTTGATCAGTCATACAACACAACCTAAAGTTTGAACTGCTCGGCTTGAGTCGATCAATCGTTGATCGTTCTAGCATCCGCGATTTTATCGCTCGCGATAGAACATCTTCAAGAGAACATCTCCAATGATAGGGCAGATCGCCCAATGCGCAAAGAGTTGACAAACCCTGGCGGAGATGCTAGTTTGTTCAACGCATTCTTGAGTCCCACTTGATTGTCGACAGCAGACGTTGCCCAGTACCGCCAACGATCAACGTCACACCGCCTGGCGGCAGCCATGACACCGTGAAAGCAGACACATGCGCACGCTCATCATGAAATTTGGTGGTTCGTCCGTTGGCATGACGGCGGGGTTGACGCAGGTCGTGAGCATCGTGCTCAACGAACATGAGCGCTGGGATCGGCTGCTGCTGGTGGTTTCGGCGCTAGATGGCGTCACCGACAGCCTCACCGAAGCGATCCAACTGGCCCGGCTCGGTAACCAGCGCGGCTACCGCCGGATTATCGCCAACTTGCGCACCCGCCATTTCGCGCTGGCCGACCAGCTCAACCTGACGCCGACCGAGCACCGCACCCTCGACGCCGACATGGATCGGCTGCTGTATGACATGCTCACCCACTTTCAGCGCATCAGCGATCATCTAAGCGAAGCGGAGCAGTTGGCCGTTGGCGACGCGATCACGAGTGTGGGGGAGCGACTGGCCGCCCGGATCGTGGCGGCGCTGCTGCGCCAGCACCGCTTGCGCAGCGTTGCCCTTGACGCCACCGACTTGATCATCACCGATGACAAATGGGGCGGCGCGAATCCGCTGATGGAACCGACACGGTCACGCCTCGTCGATCAACTGATGCCGCTGCTGGAAAGCCGGATCACGCCGGTGATCACCGGGTTCATCGGCGCAACGCTCGATGGCCGCCCGACGACCTTGGGGCGCGGCGGCAGCGATTACACTGCCTCGATTCTGGCCGAATGTGCAAGCGCCGACGCAGTCTGGTTATGGACGGATGTCGAAGGGCTGCTGACGGCTGATCCAGACGAAGTGAGCACGCCGCCGCAGGTGATCCCCGCGCTGACTTACGAACAAAGCGCCGAACTCGCTTATTTTGGGGCGCGGGTGCTGCACCCGCGCATGATCGGGCCGCTGCGCACGCGCACGATCCCGCTGCAAATTAAGAGCGTGTTCAAGCCGCAGCAAGCCGGCACGCTGGTCACTGATCACATTGCGGAAGCCAGCAGCACACTTCAAGCCGTGACGATGATCCAGGGGATTGGGGTGCATGGGTCGCAAAGTGGCATCTTGACGCCCTTGCTGACGCGCATTAATGAGGTGTTTGTCGAGGTGACGGGCGCTCCCATCGAAGTTACGATCAGTGCGCAGTCGTCGCAGGAAAGCTTTATCTGTTTTGTGGTGCCCACGACCGCTGGGCTGGACGCCCCGCCGACACTGGCCGCGCGCGTCGGTGAGGCCTTGGCGCGCAGCGCGACGCTGTCACAGTGGACGGCGCAGATCGTCCAGGTGATCACCGTGATCGGTGCCCATTTCGATACCCAACATCATTACGCTGCTGATCTGATGCGGTTGGTCGAGGGGCTGCCGCTGCTGGCGATCGCGCGCGGCCCGGCGCATTGCAGCTTGTCGCTGGTTTTCGCGCCCGAAGACAGCGCCCGCGCCCTCGATCACATCCACAATTACATCTTGGGGCGGCGCGCGTCGGCGCAGCGCTAAAAGCGGCTGAAGTAGCGCTCCAGTTCCCAGGGCGTGACCTGCTGGTTATAGGTTTCCACCTCCTGCCGCTTCACCGCCAGGTAGCGGTCGCTGATGTACGGCCCCAGCGCACCTAAGATCACGTCGTCCTGCTCCAGCGCTTCCAGCGCTTCTTCCAGTGTTTTGGGCAGCATTTCCACCTGATGCAGCATCCGCCGCGCCTGGGGTACCAGCGTTTCGTTGCTGGCTTCTGGCAGCGGCATTTTCTGGCGAATGCCGTCCAGGCCCGCCGCCAGCATCACCGCCAACGCCAGATATGGGTTGCTGCTGGGATCTGGGCAGCGCAGTTCAAGGCGGGTGTGCTGTTCGCGGCCCGGTGCCACATGCGGCACACGAATGAGCGCAGAGCCAGCCCGGTTGACATGCGCCCAGGTCACATACTTCGGGGCCTCAAAGCTCACAGCGAGCCGTTTGTACGAATTGACCAGCGGGTTCAGCAGCGCGCACATCGCGCGCGCGTGGCACAACTGCCCGGCCATGAAGTAGCGCGCCGTCTCCGAAAGACCGTACTCATGCGACGTGTCGCCGAAGACGTTGGCATCGGTTTGCAAATCGTGCAGGCTTTGATGGGTGTGCATCCCTGATCCGGGCAGATCAGCGCTGGGGCGTGGCATGAATGTACAGTGCAGATCATTGTGCTGTGCCACCGTCCGCAACGCGATCCGTGCGGTGAGTAGATGATCGGCGGAGACGAGGGCCGAACTGTAGTCGAAATCGATCTCGTGCTGGCCGGAACCGATCTCGTGGTGCGCCGAGTTGACTCGCATCCCCATCGATTGCAGCACCGCCAACTGCTCACGGTGAACCCCGTGTGAGAAATCGTTGGAGATGTCGAAGTAGCTGGCTTCGTCGTTGGGGCGCAGCACGCGCGGGGTTGCCCCGTTTTCTGGGTGGAGGTGGAACAGGAAAAACTCCAGTTCCATGCCCGCTTTGAGGGTGTAACCCATTTCCTCGGCGCGCTTCAGCACTTTGATCAGCACATGGCGTGGGTCGCCGATGAACGGATCACCTTCCGGCGAATGCACCGTGCAGATCAAACGCGCCAATCGCTCATCCGGCGCTCCCCAGGGCAGCACCATGAAGGTATTCAGATCGGGGCGCAGCACCATATCGCTTTCTGCCACCCGCGCGAAGCCCTCAATCGACGAACCGTCGAAGTGTAAGCCGTCATCAATGACATCGCTGAGGCGATTGGCGGGCACGGTCACGCTTTTCACCGCGCCCAGAATATCGGTGAACCACAGGGCCACAAACCGCACCTGCTGCTCTTCGACTGCCGCCAGAACCGCCTCTTTACTCATCATTGGGTAGGATCTCATATCGTTTATCATGAATCGGGTGTGCTTTCAGTATAGAGAAACGAGAAATGCTTGATCTACAGCAAACTTACCAAAATCCGTAAATATTGCATTGGCGACCGCGTACAATGCTCCCTCAAGGTCATACACGGTTCGCGGTGTTTGATCGTGTG
>JAADYY010000601.1 GCA_010092805.1 Chloroflexota bacterium
CCGACCTGTTTGCGAAGCTCGCGCAGCACGGTGATCAAGGCGTCCACATCGTACTGATACAGCCGATTCACAAGTTGGACGGTGAATTCATAAGCTGGCCCGCCCCACTCAATCTGCATCAATACGGGCGAACCAAAGAGCGCGCTTTGCACGAGGGCTTGACGGCTGCCGACATCGCCCATGTTGGGCTGAAGCTGCTGAACGATAGCATCGAAAGATTCTTTATCCATGATTCCATGTTGGTTGTGTAGCCAGTAAAAGTGTTTTCAGTGTAACCCGAAAATTTGCGATCTGGGTAGCGAGTCTGTTGTCAATTATCGAAATGGGCTAATGGATTCGTTGTTGCCCTGCCGCCGATACGATGATTTCGGTCAGTAGACGCGCAGCAGCAAGCCCTTGAGGTATTCGCCTTCGGGGAAGGTGAGCGCGACCGGGTGATCGTCGCCGGGGCCGAGATGCTTCACAATCTGTGCCTGCCGACCGCTGTCGGCCAGCGCCCCAAACACGATCTTCTGGAACAGATCCGGGCTGATGGCACCGGAGCATGAATACGTCATCAAATAGCCGCCGGGCTGAAGGCACTTGAAGCAGTGCAAGTTGAGATCCTTGTAGCCGCGCGCTGCCCGTTCGACTTGCCCCTGATTGTGCGCGAATTTCGGCGGGTCGCAGACGATCACGTCGAACAGCTCGCCTTGCTCGGCGAAGTCGCGGATGAGATCGAACACATCGGCCTGCACAAATTCACGCCGCGCCGCCGGGACATGGTTCATTTGCGCGATCTGCTCAGCGAGATCGAGCGCTTCGTAAGAGGCATCGACATTGACCACCTGCGCATCAATGCCCGCGCCGAACCCGCCCGTGTAACTGAACAGATTGAGCAGCCGCGCCGCCGGGTCGGTGAGGCCGTTGAGCGCCATGAAATGAGCGAGGTAGGCGCGGTTATCCCGCTGATCGAGGTACGCGCCGGTTTTGTGGCCGCGCCGCACATCGACCAGGTGCCGCCAGTTTTCGCCATCGATCTGGATTAGCGGCGGCGGTTCTTCGCCCCACAGTACGCCTGTCGCCTGCGACAGCCCTTCTTTGCGGCGCACGTCAACATCGCTGCGCTCGTAAATGCCGCGCGGCGGGTAGTCAAGCTCGGTGAGCACGTCTACAAGATAATGAGCGATCTGCTGTTTGCGTTGATCGATGTGGAGGGTGAGCGCCTGCACCACGACCCATCCACCGTAACAATCGACGATCAGGCCGGGCAAAAAGTCGCTTTCGGCGTTGATGAGCCGGAACCCGTCGGCGAGTTGGGCGCTCAAATACGGCTGACGGGCTTCAACTGCGCGGCGGATCATTGTGCGCCACCAATCCGCATCAATCGGGTCGTCCTGCCATGTCAGGATGCGCACCTGAATCTGTGAGCGGGCGTTCCAGTAGCCGCGCGCCAGCCAACGATTGCTCGCGGTGACTACATCAACCAGCGCGCCGGGGGCGGGATCGCCCATCACAGTGTCGATGGCCCCGGAAAACACCCAGGGATGTTGATTGATGACGGGTTTCTCGCGCCCCGGCTTGAGCATCACTTTGGCGGTCACTGCTGCCCCACCATGCGCTTGAGGTCGTCCTCACTGATGATCGGCACGCCGAGGCTTTCGGCTTTTTCGGCTTTGCTGCCCGGCGATGCGCCGACCACGACGTAGCTCGTCTTTTTGCTGACACTGCCCGTCACCTTGCCCCCGTGATCTTCGATGAGTTGGGCGGCGTCCTCACGGGTGAGGGTCGGTAGGGTGCCGGTGAGCACGAATGTCATTCCATCGAGTTCATGGCTCGCCAGGACGCGCGCTTCGGCGGCCATTTTGACCCCGGCCTGACGCATCTTTTCCAGCACAGCGCGATGGTGTTCGTCGGCGAACCACGCCGCGATACCTTCGGCCAGCACCGGGCCGATCCCTTCGATGGCGTCCAGATCTTCGACCGCCGCCGCCACTAGCGCATCAATGGAACCGAAGGTGTTCGCCAGCGCGGTCGCAACGGTGCTGCCGACGCCGTCGATACCCAGTGCCGTGATCAATTGTGGCAGCGGGCGCTGCTTCGCCGCTTCAATCGATGCCAGCAGGCTTTCGACCCGCTTTGCTGCGAATTTATCCAGCGTGAGTAGCTGCTCGGCGGTGAGGGTGAAAATGTCGGCTTCGTCGGTGATCAAGCCTTTGTCGATCAGCGTCTTGACCGTCTGCGGCCCCATCCCCTCAATATCCAGCGCGCCGCGCGAGACGAAGAACTCAACCTGACGAAACACCCGCTCCGGGCAGTGCGGGTCCGGGCAGATGTAATCGACCGCGCCATCCGGCTTGATGAGCGGTGTGTCACTGAATGGGCAGCGTTCCGGCGGCTCGATAGGCTGCTCAGCGCCAGTGCGCGCGCCAATGATCGGCCCAACGATGTTGGGAATGACATCGCCTGCGCGCTTGACAACGACCGTATCGCCCAGCCGAATATCCAACATTTTGACCACATCATAATTGTGGAGGGTGGCATTGCTGACGGTCACGCCGCCGATGAACACCGGCTCTAGCTGGGCGTTAGGCACCACCCGACCCGTGCGCCCCACGTTGACGCCGACGCCGATCAGTTTGGTGGTCGCTTCTTGTGCGGCGAATTTGTACGCTGTCGCGCCACGCGGATCTTTGCCAACGACGCCGAGTTCACGGGCGGCGTTCAAGTCGTTGACTTTGATGACCACCCCGTCGATCTCGTAGTCGAGATCATTTCTGCGGGATTCCCATGTGGGAATCTGCTGGATAATGTGGGATAACGTGGGATAATAACCCGCATCAGGGAGCACGCTGAAGCCCATATCCCGCAAATATGCCAAAATATCCCACTGTTTATCCAACGTTATCCCAAGTGAGTCGATAATCGCATAAATAAACGCTTTCAGCGGGCGGGTGGCGGTGATGCGCGAATCCTTCTGCTTGAGCGCCCCAGACGCGGTGTTCCGCGCGTTGACGTACACCGGCAGCCCCTGCTCGATCTGCTGGCGATTGAGTGCCTCGAAATCGTGCTTGAGCATCAGCACCTCGCCGCGCACCACCAGCCGTTCCGGCGGGGGTGGCCCGGACGGATCGACGGGGATGCGCAGCGGGATCGAGCGGATGGTGCGCACGTTGGGCGTCACGTCGTCGCCGATCTCGCCGTTGCCGCGCGTCGCCGCTTGGGTCAGCACGCCGTTGGTGTAGGTGATGACGATGGTCAGGCCATCGAGCTTCGGTTCGAGCGTGTAATCGAGCTGTGTGCCTGTCGGCAGCAGCTTGAGCGCCCGCTCCTCCCAGGCGCGCAGTTCCGCCTCGTTGTAGACGTTCGACAAGCTGAGGATTGGGGCAGGGTGGGGCACCTTCGGAAATTCCTCAGAGAGATCGCTGCCGCTGCGCTGCGTTGGCGAGTCTGGCGTGATCAGTTCAGGGTGCGCCTGCTCCAACGCGACCAATTCGTGATAAAGCTGATCGAACTCAGCATCCGAGACGACGGGATCGCTCACCACGTAGTAGCGGTAGCTGTAGTAGTTCAACTGCTCGCGCAGGGTTTCGACGCGAGTCTGTATGTTGGCAGTCATGACCCAATCGATCTCATGACGATGGCGCAACAGCTTGCAGATAGTCGGCGGCGGCCCACCCCTGCACAGCCGCATCAAACGAATCCTGCACTTGCCACCATGTCAGGTTATCGACCTGCTGCGGCCCGCCGATCACGACGAATGGCATATTTTCCGGCGCGCTCAACAGAATGTCAGCGGCCAGGCCGGGGTTCGCGCGGATGTTCAAGCCGATGTCGCCGACATCCACGACGATGACATTGGCTCCCTGCACCACGCTCAACGGCGTGGGTGAAAGCACCACCGGTGCCAGCGTCGGCCCCTCCAGCGCAAAGGTTGGCACGGGGCCGTCAAAGCCGGGCAGCGGCGCGGCTGACTCTACAGGTTGGAGCGCTGCCGGCACGGTGGTCGGCGGCGCGGCGGCCCCAGCCGGCGTGTTCGAGGCTTCCGCCGTCACGATGAGCACGCGCGGATCGCCGCCGGGGGCTGCTTGCCCGCCCAAGCTGCCGATCAGCAGCACGATGCCGAACGCGATCAGGAAGACGATCATCAGCATCGCCACCACCGACCACGCGGGCAGATACAACCCACTCCGCCGACGGTCGCGGGCCTTGCTGCGCCGTGACCGTCGGCGCTCGCTGTAATCACCGGGGGACTGGCGGCGTGCCTGCTCACTGGGCAGCGGCTGACGTTCCCATGAATCCCAGG